>JABDMN010000134.1 GCA_013001485.1 Acidimicrobiia bacterium | reverse complement strand
GCTTGTGGTTCGCCGCGCCGACGACGATTTCGTCTTCGTGCTCGTTCCGGGTGACCGCGAGATCGATTGGCCGCTCCTTCGCGGCCACCTGGGAGCTCGTCGGTTGTCGCTGCCCGACGCCGAGGAGGCACGCACGGCGACCGGATATGAGCGGGGCACGATCACACCGTTTGGATCCGCCCACGCGTGGCCAGTCATCGCCGACGCATCGGTGGTCGACAAAGAGCACATCGGTATGGGCGGAGGCCGCCACGGCGTCTCCATCCACGCCGCCGGACGTGACGTCGTCGACGTTCTTGGCGCCGAGGTGGCAGGAGTGACCAAGGCCGCCGGTTGATCGAGAACCCGACTGGCTTGATCCGGAATGCCTCTCCGGATCAGCCCTGTCATTGGCGCCTAGGCTCGCTCATCGTGTTGTCTTTCCACCAGAGCTGGTTCTGGGTTGCCGTCGTGGTCAACGGTCTTGTCGGGTTGTGGGGCCTTGGCTTTGCGGTTGCACGGCGAGACCCCGGACGTTCGTTCCTGTGGGCTCGTGGCGTCGCCATCACGGCGATGCTCGTCCAGATTGGCGCCGGTCTGGTGCTGTGGCAGCAAGGTCGCAGGCCTGGCAACGGATTCCACGTCTTCTACGGCATCGTCATCGTGTTCACGTTCACCTTTGCCTACATCTATCGGCCCCAGCTGGAGAAGCGCCCGGCGCTCGGGTACGGCTTGTTGTTGCTGTTCGTCATGGGGCTAGGTCTGAGGGCGTGGGCCAACGTCTTCTAGGCTTGCCGCCGGCGAAAGGACCTATCAGTGCTCCTCGAAGGCAAGCGGATCGTTATCACCGGTGTGCTCACAGACGACTCGATCGCCTGGCACACCGCTCGCATCGCACAGGAGGAGGGTGCTGAGGTCGTTCTGACCGGGTTCGGCCGTGGTCTGCGACTCACCGAGCGGTCGGCAAAGCGCCTCCCCGACACTCCGGACGTGTTCGAGCTCGACATCAACGAGCCTGCCCATATGGAGGCTCTTGCCGGCGAGTTGAAGACGCGGTGGGGCAGCGTCGACGGCGCACTCCATGCCATCGGGTTCGCTCCCGAGGATGCCCTCGGTGGACGGTTCCTCGAGACGCCTCCCGAAAGCGCGGCGACGGCCTTCATGACGTCGGCCTATTCGCTGAAAACGCTGGCCGTTGGCCTCCACGACCTGATGCGGCAAGCAGGCGGCGGTTCGATCGTCACTCTCGATTTCGACAACACCCAGGCATGGCCCGCATATGACTGGATGGGTGTGGCGAAGTCGGCTCTGCAGTCCATCTCCCGATACCTGGCTCGGGATCTCGGCAGCGATGCCATCCGCGTCAACGCCGTGGCCGCCGGCCCTCTGGGAACGGTTGCAGCCAAATCGATTCCCGGGTTCAGCCAGTTCCAGTCGCTGTGGGCGAGTCGGGCACCGCTGGGTTGGGACACAGCAGACCCGGACCCGGTGGCGCGCATGTGTTGCGTGTTGCTGTCGGACTGGGCACCGATGACGTCAGGCGAGGTCGTCCACGTCGACGGAGGCTTCCACGCCATCGCCGCGGGTACCGACGAGGCCTAGAGACCCTCGGCCGTCTCCTGTTCGACATTGCGGGCCTGATAGGCACGTGCCTTCTTGGGGAGGCTGATGGCAAACGTCGCACCGCCGCCCATCGTGGGCTCGAACCAGACTTTGCCACCCATGGCCTCGGCGAGTCCCCTCACGATCGATAGACCGAGACCGGTGCCACCGCGGGCTCTGGTCTCCGGACGCTCGATCTGGGTGAAGCGGTCGAAGACGTGTTCCTGGAGTTCGTAGGGGATACCCGGTCCATGGTCGACCACGGACAGAGTCACCTCGTCCTCTGACGCTCTGCCCAGGACCTCGATCGACGACCCTGGCGCGTACTTCATCGCGTTGACGACGAGGTTGGTGAGGATGCGGCGGAGGTGTTCGGGGTCGGCTTCGACCTTCTCGACCTCGGCGGCAACGTCCACCATCACCCGGCGCTCGGACCCGAGGATCGCCGAGGTCACGTCCGTGACGAAGCGGCGCACCTCGATTGTCTCTGGTCGAACGGGGAGGGCCCGGTTGTCGAGCCTCGAGACGACGAGCAAGTCCTCGATGAGCGAACGAAGCCGGTCTGCCTGGTTGGCCGCGGCGTTGAGCAACTCACGGGCGTTCGGATCGGTCGGTGCGAGCTCGGGTCGGCCAAGCGTCTTGAGCGAGCCGATGATCGACGTGAGGGGAGTGCGCAGCTCGTGTGAGACCACGGACACGAAGTCGGTCTTGAGCTGTGCGAGTTCGGCCATCTTCTCCCCGGCCTCCTGCACGGCTTCGAAACGCGACATCTGGTTCAGCACCAGCGCCGATGGGGCAGCGAGGGATTCCAGGGTCTCGAGGTCGTCCTGGTCGAAGACGCCTTCGTTCTTGTCGGCGACCATCAACACTCCCGTTGGGCGAGACTCGATGCGCAGCGGCACGGCGGCCACCATCTGGGCGTCGAGGTCGATCAGCAGCGGGTCGGAAGTCGACGAGGCGACGCTGTTGTCGACGGCCGCCTCACCGCTGATGAACACTCTCGGAGCGATACCGCGGGACGTCAGGGGGACCTCGTAGCCCTCGGCACGAAGACTGTGGCCGGCCACCCAGATGGGCGAGACGACCTCGAGGACCTCGTTCTCGGGGTGATAGAGCATCACCAGCCCGACCTTGGCGTCGACTGCATCGACGACTCTGCCCACCAGCTCCGGAAGCACCTCTGCCAGGTTCTCAGCGGTTCCGATGGTTCGCGAGACCTCGTAGACGTGGTCGAGCTCGCGTCCCTTCTGCTCGAGCTCGATCTCACGCTCCTGCAGCTCGCTGAAGCGATCGTTGGCACGGCCAACCCGCCCTTCGACACTGCGAGACAGCAGGAGGGCGAGGATGGCGATGGCGCCGAATCCGATCAGACGGACCGCCAGCTCCTGCCAGTCGAGGCCGTCGATGTATGTGAGAGAGACGAGGTATCCCACCGCAGAAATCGTGACGACCACGAGTTGATGGGCGAACGGGAGCATCATCGCGGCACCGAACACCACGACCGCGGCGAATGCGACGAGCAGCGGCCCATCGGAACGGAGCTCCTGGGACTCGATGATGCCGTACACGGCAGCCACGGCCCACAGCGCTACCAATGGCGGTCCGAATACGGTGCGATGCAGCCGTCGCCATGGCAAGACGGTGACGATCAACGCCGAGCCGCCAACGATGGCGATCGGCACCCACACGTCGTCGAACGCGGCGTCGCGCATTGTCGTGACGATGAACGCGGCCGCGCCTGCCCAGGAAAGAAGAATCCCTACCCAGGTGACGCGCCGTTGATGGTCGACTCTGATATCAGTCACAGGAACGCACCTATCTCACGGTAATCTTCGCAGGTGACGCGGGTCCTTCTTCTTTTCGGCGGAAGATCGGCCGAGCATGAGATTTCCTGCATATCCGCCGTGGCCATCCACAAGGCCTTGCGTGGTGCGGGTTTCGAAGTGACTCCGGTCGGCATCGATCGTTCCGGCCTATGGCATCTTGCGGACCCTGCTGGCGACCCATTTGCCGCCAAGGGCCCGGAGGTAGAGCTCGCTGTGCCTGGGGGAAGGCTGATCGGTACAGACAGCGAATTCGATGTGGTGTTCCCCGTTCTCCACGGGCCATTTGGCGAGGACGGCACCATCCAGGGTGCGCTCGAGATGGCCGGTGTCCCCTATGTCGGCTGCGGGGTGTTGTCGTCGGCGGCAGCGATGCACAAGGACATCGCCAAGCGGCTGTTGACCCATGCCGGTATCGCCACCACGCCGTGGTCGATGGTGTCGGGACCGGACTTCGCAGCTGACCCCGCCGGTACGGTTGCGCGTCTCACTTCGGAGCTGGGAACGACGGTTTTCGTCAAGCCAAATCAGCTTGGTTCGAGCGTTGGAGTTGGGATGGCGGCCGCAGAGTCCGACTTGAAGGCAGCGATCGACGAAGCGCTCCGTTTTGGTGATTCGGTGATTGTGGAAGAGGCCATCGTCGGGCGGGAGATAGAGGTGGGGGTTCTCGACGGTCCTAGAGCATCGCTCCCGGGAGAAGTGATGTCGGCCAACGAGTGGTACGACTACGAGGCCAAATACGTCAACGAGGACAGCCGCTTCCAGGTGCCTGCCGAACTCGACGACGGTGAGGCCGCCACGGTCCGCGATCTGGCATGCCGGTCCTTCTCGGCCCTCGAATGCACCGGGCTGGCACGAGTCGACTTCTTCTACGAGCCAGATGGACGAGGGTTCATCGTCAATGAGGTGAACACGATGCCAGGGTTCACACCGATCTCAGGATTCCCGGCGATGTGGGAGGCATCCGGGTTGTCCTACCCGGACCTGTGCCGGGAGCTTGTCGAGGCCGCCCTCCGCTAGGTCTGTTGACGAATCCGGACGCGTGAACTCGCACACGCCGCCAGCGACGCTTTGGGTGTCAGAGCTTGACGACTGAGCAGGTCAGGGTGCGGGTGATGCCTTCGACGGCCTGGATCCTGGCCACGACCATCTTGCCGAGGGCATCGACGTCGGTCGCCTGGGTCCGGACGATGATGTCATAGGGTCCGACCACTGCCTCGGCGTTGGTCACGCCTTCAATGCCCGAGATCTCGTCGGCGACAGCCGCAGCGCGGCCAACCTCCGTCTGGATGAGTACATACGCTTCAACCATTGGTGGGCCTCCCTGGCCTGAGTGACGTTCCAGGAGGATCGTACCGGTCTGCGGTCCGGTGCGCCGGGCTAGTAGCCGTCGGACCCGAAGCGCAGGCGACTGGCGACCGCGGTGCCATCTTTGGACTCGATGTCGAAGACCACTCGTTGGCCCTGACGCAGGATCCGGAACAGGCTGCCTTCGAGCGAGCCCGGCATCAGCATGACCTCAGATCGGTCATCGTCGCGAATGATGATGCCAACGCCGGTGGCGGGATCGAAGGTCTTCACGACCCCCTGCATCAGACCTTCTCGACCTTTCCAGCCTTGATGCAGGATGTGCACACCCGGATTCGCTTGGAATTGCTGCCGTGGCGCACGCGGACGCGCTGGATGTTCGGCAGCCAGCGACGGCTGGACCGTTTGTGCGAGAAACTCACCTGTTTGCCGAACCACGGCTCTTTGCCGCAGATCTCACAGCGATATGCCATGGAAGACTCCCGTGGGGTGTCGAAGCGGACGGAACCATAGCATCCGCCCGTGTCCGCTCTACCATCGAGGCCGTGCCCGGCCGGTCTCTCGCATACCTCTCAACCCTTGGCGTCGAGAACGTCAAAGGCCTGAAAGGGAAGCGCTCCAAGGCACTCGAGGAGGCTGGCATCACCTCCGTCGCCGATTTGCTCCTTCATGCCCCCCGGCGGTATCTCGATCGTTCAACAACGGTCAAGCTGGCCGATGTCCCGCTCGGCGAGGAGATCACGGTGATGGGGAGGGTCACGAAGACGTCTATGCGTCGGGTGCGTCGCAACATGACGATTGTCGATGCCGTCATCACCGATGAGTCGGGTGCCATGGCGGCGGTGTGGTTCAACCAGGCGTTTCGTCATAGACAGCTTCAGGAGGGTGCTGAGGTTGCGCTCTCCGGCAAGGCGGAGAGGTATCGCGGCAAGTTGCAGATGAGCTCGCCGGCAGTCGATGTCCTCGACACTCCGTCTGAGTCGCTGATCACGGGTCGTGTCGTACCCATCCACCCCACCGTCGGCGGCGTCGGCCCCGGCTACCTCCGACGCGCCATCCACAACGCCATCGGCCGGTCACGCCCCATCGAGGACCCTGTGCCTCCGGAGTACACCAAGCGGCTCAAGCTGATGAGTCGGGACGAAGCGATCGGCTCGATTCACTTCCCTGACACCTACGCGGAGGCGATGACGGCCCGCAAGCGTCTCGTCTACGACGAGCTTTTTCGCCTCGAGGTGGCGCTGGCACTGCGAAAGCGGCGGCAAATGGCGGAGTCCAACGGGTTGGCACACACGCCGGATGGCGCACTCGTGGAGCGTTTCAAGGCAGCCCTGCCCTACGAACTGACGGGAGCGCAGAAGCGGTCCATCGATGAGATCGCCGGCGACATGGCGGCACCCCACGCGATGCACCGTCTGCTTCAGGGCGAGGTGGGTTCGGGGAAGACCGTTGTCGCCGTCGCCTCGTTGCTGGCCGGAGTCCAGGGGGGATACCAGGGCGCCGTGATGGCACCGACCGAGGTGTTGGCTACCCAGCACTACCTCGGTATCCGGTCCCTGCTCGAGTCGGCCGACCTTGCGCCTCCTCAGCATCAGCCGGACGGCGAGGCCGGAACGTCTTCCATGTTCGACGACGACGGAGGAGATGGTCCGTTCGTCAGATGTGTGCTGTTGACGTCGACAACGGCCGAAGCCAACGACCGGGCTCCCGGAGGGGCGTCCCGCGATGAAGTCCTCGAGATGATCTCCACCGGCGACGCCGACATCGTGGTTGGCACCCACAGCCTTATTCAGGAAGGCGTCGAGTTCGCATCACTCGGCGTGGCCGTCGTCGACGAGCAACATCGCTTTGGCGTCTGGCAGAGGGTCGGTCTCCGTGAGAAGGGGAGGGGGGCAGACCCGGATCTCCTCATCATGACGGCGACTCCGATTCCGCGGACGTTGGCCATGACCCTCTACGGGGACCTCGATGTCAGTGTCCTCGACGAGATGCCTCCAGGCCGTACGCCAGTCACCACAACCCACCTGGTCCCCGAGCAGGCCAGCACCGCCCATGACTTCATCCGGGCCGAGGCAGCGGATGGGCGCCAGGCCTTCGTCGTGTGCCCCCTCGTCGAGGACAGCGACAAGCTCGAGGTGAAGTCGGCGACCGCCGAGTTCGGGCGCCTCAAAGGGGTCTTCCCGGATCTACGGCTCGGTCTGATCCACGGACAACTCCATCCAGTCGACAAGGACGCGGTGATGTCGGCGTTCCGTGCAGGCGACCTCGACGTGCTCGTGGCCACGACCGTCATCGAAGTGGGCATCGACGTGCCGAACGCGACCGTCATGGTGATCGAGGATGCCGACCGGTTTGGGCTGAGTCAGCTCCATCAGCTGCGGGGTCGAGTCGGTCGAGGAGAGCACGCCTCCTCGTGCTACCTGATCGCAGAACCGACGACCCCCGAAGGTGAAGCCCGCATCGAAGCGATGGTCGCCACGACCGACGGGTTCCGTCTCGCCGAGGAGGACCTGCGGATACGTGGCCAGGGCACCGTGTTCGGAACGCGCCAAGCGGGCATGAAGGACCTGCGCCTCGCCGACATCCTCCGCGACGCCGAGCTGCTCATCGAAGCCCGCCGGGACGCCTTCGGCCTCGTCAACAAGAACCCCGACCTGTCCGACCACCCCGAAGTCCGCGACGAGGTGATGGCATTGCTGGGCGAAGACGTCACGTGGCTGTTCAGGAGTTAGTCCCTAGTCCCTAGCTACTAGTCCCTAGCAAGAGCCCAGTGAACCCTGACTTGGTTGCCCGTCGTCTGGGACTAGGGACTAGGGACTAGGGACTACTTTCTCCCTATGCGCATCATCGCTGGGCTTGCCAAGGGCCGCCGTATCGCTGGGCCGCCGGGTCTTGTCACTCGGCCTCTGCCTGATCGAGTTCGTGAGGCGTTGTTCTCGTCTCTCGGGGACGTCTCTGGTGTCCGTGTCCTCGATCTCTATGCAGGGTCTGGATCGATCGGGTTGGAAGCGCTCAGCCGGGGGGCGGCGAGCGTCGTGTTCGTCGAGAAGAGCCGATCGGTGACGAAGACGCTTCACAAGAATGTCGATGTGGTCGGGCTCGGTGGTGACGTTGTCGTCGCTGATGTGGCCGGGTTTCTCACAAGAGACTCGGGTACCTATGACCTGGTGTTCGTTGACCCACCGTATTCGACGGAACTACCGTCCGTGGAGGCGGAGCTTGCCTCGCTGGTCCGGTTGCTCGAACCCGGCGCCACCGTGGTCGTTCATCGCAGATACGGAGGCGCCGAGCCCGACGCTGGCGGGTTGAAGCTCACGGATCGCCGGCGATACGGCGACACCGAGCTGTTCCGGTTCGAAGCCGGTTCGAAGGAGGAGGACACGAGATGATCACGGCCCTGGTTCCGGGTTCGTTCGACCCACCAACTCACGGGCACATCGACGTCATCGCTCGATGTGCCGCGATCTTTGACAAGGTGGTCGTGGCGGTCATCGACAATCCGTCGAAGTCATCTCTGTTCACCGCCGAGGAACGCATCGGTCTGCTCAAGGAACCCTGCTCCCAGTACGACAACATCGAATTCGCTTCGTTCGCAGGGCTCTTGGTCGATTTCGCGGAGCGCGCCGATGTCGACGTGATCGTCAAGGGCCTTCGCGCCATCACCGACTTCGACTACGAGATCCAGATGGCGCAGATGAACCGGAACCTCTCGGGGATCATGACTCTCTTCGTCGCCACTAAGCCCGAGTTCGGCTACTTGTCCTCATCACTTGTCAAGGAAGTGGGCCGCTACGGCGGTTCGATCGATTCGTTGGTCCCGGAGAACGTGGCCATCGCCCTCAAGGAGCGATTCAATGACTGACCAGGTACCCGACCACATCGACATCGCTGCCGACGCGGCCAAGGCTCCGCCTGTGCCCGGCAGGCTCCTGGACCACCTCGAGGAGATCATCACGTACGTGGAGAGTGCCAAGAGCATGCCCCTGTCGAGCAACGTGGTCGTGAGCCGTGAGGACCTCCTGGAGCGCATCTCGGACCTGCAGCGGGAATTGCCCGAAGAACTCCGTGCAGCCCGGTGGATGATCCGCGAACGTGAAGCGTTCGTCGGTCGTACCAACGAGAAGGCACGCGAGACCGTGGCGCGCGCCGAGGCCAAAGCTGCCGAACTGGTCGCTGACTCGTCGATCGTCGCCGAGGCGACCGAAGAAGCCAACGTGCTCACGCGCAACGCCGAGACCGAAGCACGTCACATTCGGCTGCAGGCAGAGGATTACGCAGAGGCACGTCTCACCGAGGCGGAGTCGATCCTGGGCGAGATGCTCGACGAACTGCGGGCCGCACGGGCCAAGCTGCACGAGAGCCGTCCCGCGGCACATCAGGTGCCGGTCAGCGAGTGACCTCTCCGTTTCGGGTACACGTCGCTGACCTGGGCCAGGCCGGCGAGTCGAGAGACGTCACGATCTCGGGACCGGCGGGGGACTGGGGCATCGAGCTGAGCCGGGTTCCCGACGAAGCCGTCCTCGAGGGGACGTTCACGATCACGGGTGTCGGCAACGGCGTCGTCGTCAAAGGGTCCGCTTCCGTCCCCATCCACCACACGTGCTACCGCTGTCTGGAGTCGTGGGACAGCACCGCCGTCGTGGACATAACCGAGATGTTTGGCGATGGCACACTCGAAGGAGTGGATTACGCCATCGAGCGTGACGAGATCGATCTCGAGCCCTTGTTGCGTGATGAAGTGACGCTCGCTCTCCCGCTCCAACCCTCGGACGACTGTGACCAACTTGGCGGAGAGGGCGAGAGCGACCAGAATGCCGACTCGCCGCGCGGTGAATCGCCGTTTGCGGTCCTCAAGGATCTCCTCGAAGGGGATTCCTGACACGGGTCCTTCGGGGCTCGTGCGATCGGAGAACCATGGCTGTACCCAAGAAGAAGATGTCCCGCTCGCGGACCCGGCGCCGCAAGGCGCAATGGAAGGTTTCCGCAGCGCCATCGAACCCGTGTCCCCAGTGCGGCACTCCGCGCCGACCTCACCGGGCGTGTCACGAGTGCGGCACATACCGTGGGCGGGAAGTCCTTCCCGAGGCGTAAGCTCGCCGCCATGTCCCGAATAGCCCTTGATGCGATGGGTGGTGACCGCGCGCCCGCCGAGATCGTCGCTGGTGCCGTCGATGCCGTTTCCGCAGGCCTGGATGTCGTTCTCGTTGGTGATGAGTCCCGGCTCGGCCCGCTCGTTGCCGAATCAGGAGTAGAGATCCCCGTCGTTCACGCCCCGTCGGTGATCGACATGCACGAGGACCCTGCCCAGGCGATCCGGTCGAAGCGTGATGCCTCCATCACCGTTGCCGCGCGTCTCGTGGCCGACGGCGAAGCCCAAGGCCTGGTGTCGGCTGGATCAACTGGGGCCGTGCTCGCTGCGGCAGCCTTTGTCATCGGCCGTATTCGCGGCGTCGCACGCCCCGCCATCGGCTCGGTCTACCCAACGGGTCAGATCGTTCTCGACTCAGGCGCCAACCTCGAGTGCCGCCCGGAGCATCTGGTCCAGTTCGGAGCAATGGGGGCTGCCCTTGCCTCCGTCTACCTCGACCTCGAGTCACCGCGGGTCGGTCTGCTCAATATCGGCGAAGAACCCGGAAAGGGCCGGGAGCTCGAGAAGGAGGCCTTCACCCTCCTCGACAAGTCCCCGCTGCACTTCATCGGCAACGTCGAAGGACGCGATCTCGGCAAGCACACGGTCGACGTTGTTGTCACCGACGGCTTCACCGGCAACGTTCTCCTCAAGGGAGCGGAGGGGACCGCCTCGATGTTGGTGTCGATGATCAGCTCACTGCTTGCCGAACGTCCCGACCTGGCCGATGCCGTCGCCGACCTGGCGCCGACGTTCACCGAGCTCCGGGAGCGAATAGACCCAGAGACCTACGGGGGTGCACACCTCGTCGGATCGCGCGGAGTCGTTGTCGTTGCCCACGGATCGTCGAGCCGCATCGCCATTGCGAACGCGCTTGCCATGGCCGCCGAGGGAGCCGATCGAGGCCTGGTCGGCGCGGTCACGAAAGAGATCGAGGCGATTCCGTGACCGAGGACGCCCTCGAAGCAGTGGCCGCGGCCATGGGTCACACATTCGCGGAGCGGGCGCTTGCTGTGACGGCAACGGTCCACAGGTCCTACGAGGCCGAGCACGACACCGAGTCCTACGAACGGCTGGAGTTTCTTGGTGACGCCGTGCTCCAACTCGTGGTGACTCACTTCCTCTTCGATCGCTACCCGGACCTGCCCGAGGGGGAGCTGGCC
This sequence comes from Acidimicrobiia bacterium, assembly GCA_013001485.1. Lineage (GTDB taxonomy): Bacteria > Actinomycetota > Acidimicrobiia > Spongiisociales > UBA5794 > JABDIW01. The sequence continues at coordinate 3,905 of JABDMN010000134.1, read as the reverse complement.
AAAGTGCGGGCCGCAGTGGTCAACGAGACGGTGTTGGCCGGCGTCGGACACGATTGGGGGGTGCCCGATGCTCTCTTGCTCGGCAGGGGAGAGGAGATGACCGGTGGGCGGAGCAAGTCCTCGATTCTCTCGGACGTCGTCGAGTCCTTGCTCGGAGCGGTCTATCTCGATGCGGGCTACCCGGTCGCCCGTGAGGTCATTGAGGCCCATTGGGCCGAACTCATCGTGGAGCGAGCCGCAAGCCCTGGCATGCGTGACTACAAGACTCGTCTCCAGGAGCAGCTCGCTCAGGAAGGACGACGCCCGAAGTACATCGTGGAGGAGCGCGGCCCCGAGCACTCCAAGGTCTTTTCGGCAGCAGTGGTCGTCGACACGGACGTGCTTGGTGAGGGCGAAGGAACGTCCAAGAAGCGCGCCGAGCAAGCTGCGGCGGCCGCCGCCCTCTCCGCGATCGACGGCTGACCATGCCTGAGCTGCCCGAGGTCGAAACGACCCGGCTGTGTCTGATTCCACTGGAGGGACGCTCGATCGTCTCGGTCGATGTACAACGAGACAGGATGCTGCGCCGCCAGCCGCGTCCATCCGACTTCGGCGACCGGCTCGCCGGCCGCCGGCTCGAGCGCTGGGATCGCCATGGCAAGTTCCTGCTGGCTCACCTCGACGGGGACATCACGTGGGTGACTCACCTGGGCATGTCGGGCCGGGTGAGCCATGTGCCACGGGATGAAGCCCGGGTCGCCCACAGCAACGTCGTTGTTGGATTCGACGACGAGACCGAGTTTCGCCTGGTCGACCCGCGCACGTTTGGGTTCGTGGCGGCTTATCTGCCCCAGGAACTGGAGGAGCTGGTGACTGGGCACCTCGGTCCGGACGCGCTGAACGGTCTGCCGAGGTCGCCGGGCCTCGTGGCTCTTCTCGGCGGACGTACCGCTCCAATCAAGGCCCTCTTGCTCGATCAGACGGTCCTCGCCGGAGTCGGAAACATCTATGCCGATGAGGCCCTTCACCGTGCCCGCGTCTCCCCGCTCCGGCCTGGCGGTGAACTGAACCGCGACGAGGTCAAGGCCCTGCGCGCAGGCATTCGGCGATCGCTCGAAGCCGGGCTGAAGTGGGGCGGAACCTCGCTCGACGACCTCGCCTACCTCCTCCCTGACGGGCGGGCAGGTGAGTTCGCCGGCCGACTGCGCGTCTATGGCAGGGAGGACGAGCCTTGCCCGCGTTGCGGTGGCACGATCCGGCGTGATGTGGTCCGGCAACGGTCCTCCTTCTGGTGCCCGAAATGCCAGTCGTGAAGGGCCGATCCGAAGAATCTCACCCGTGTAATTCGTACTGGTAAGCTCGCACAACCGTGCAACTCAGGACCCTTTCGCTCGTCGGTTTCAAGTCGTTCGCCGACCGCACGCGCCTGCATTTTGATTCAGGTGTGAATGTGGTCGTAGGACCGAACGGATCCGGCAAGTCGAACTTGCTCGACGCTCTTGCGTGGGTGATGGGGACCCAGGCGACCAAGTCGTTGAGGACCGAGTCGATGGGGGATGTGATCTTCGCCGGAACCGCTACCCGCCCCGCGATGCAACGGGCCGAGGTCAACCTGACTTTCGACAACACCGACAACTTCATTCCGCTCGACTTTCCCGAGGTGACCATCACCCGCCGTCTCTATCGCGACGGCACGTCCGAGTACGAGATCAACGGCACCACCTGCCGGCTTCTCGACATCCAGGAGCTGCTGTCAGACGGTGGTGTTGGACGCCACCAACACGTGCTGGTCGGTCAGGGCGAGATTGGCGACATCCTCAACGCACGAGCTGACGAGCACCGCCTCGTCATCGAGGAAGCTGCCGGCATCACCAAACACCGCAGCCGACGCGACCGGGCCTTGAGGCGCCTCGAGAAGACCGGCGTCGACATCGACCGACTTCGCGACATGCTCGCCCAGAACCAACGTCGACTGCGTCCGCTGAAACGTCAGGCCAATGCCGCCGAGCGGTACGACGCGGTGCGTGCCGAGGCCCGAGCACTACGCCTCTGGCTCGGCGGAGAAGAACTGCGCCGCATTCGCACCCGAACGACAACGGCGACGACCGAACGCGACGGGTTGACGGTTCGCCTTGGCGCCAATGTCGAGGAGCGTTCGGGCCTCACCGACCTCCTCGAGAGCCTCCGTGGAGAATCGGGAGAGTTCGGGAAGGCGTTGGAGAGAGACACTGCTGCCGCGGCACGGCTCGAGACAGTCATCGAGCGACTGCAGCGAATCAGCGGCATCGCCCGTGAACGACGACGCTCGCTCAGCGATCGGCACGAGGGCGCTGCTGCCCGTCGATCCGATCTCGAGGCCGAGAGCGGGACAGTCCGCGAGGAGCTGTCGGAGGCGGCAACCCAGAGCACCGCAGCCGAGTCTCTTGCCGAGAGACGGGGAGTCGCGCTGCGGGCCCTCGAGGACGAGGAACGCGCCCTGGCTGAGCAGCTGCAGATGCCGGCCGAAGGACTCATCGCCACGCTCCGGGGTGACCTGCGGGCACTGGAGACGGCCGCCGAAAGGGACCGGCTCGAGTCAGAGTCCACAGAGCGTCGCCGCGAGACGGTGACCGACCGGCTCGAGCACGAGCGGGCTGAGATGAACGAACTGCAGAGCCGCATCCATTCTCTGGATGCCGAAGCCGGTGGAGCCACAGACATCTACCGCTCTGCCGCCAAGTCGAGAACGGAGGCCGAGGAAGCTCTCGACCGGGCAACCCAATCCCACAACGCGGCTGAAGTCGACCTCGCCAGGGCGGTCGCCAGGCACGAGGCGATCGAGGCTGCGCTCTCCGGAGTACTGGACCCCGAGGCGACTGAGAAGGCGCTGAGTCACGACGGTGTCTCTGGGACGATCGTGTCCCGGCTCGACGTTCCGTCTGACCTCGCCAACGCCGTGGACGCCGCCCTCGGAGCGTGGCGAACGGCGCTGGCGGCGACCGATCGCGACACGGCCGCCGATGCGGTCCACGATCTCAAGGCCGAAGGGCTTGGTGGCATCGGCCTCATCGGTGTCGCTGGCGACACATCTTCGGTGCCGGCGCGCCAAGCAGGGAAACGGTGGGGCGTGCCCGCCCTCGTCGATCTGCTCGGGCCAGCCGCTGATCAGGCTCTGGCGTGCGCCCTACTGGGCGACGTGATCGTCGTCGAAGGCTGGTCGGCGGCCATCCGCATCGTCGACGAAATGCCGGGCATTCGCGTCGTGACTCCCGAAGGAGACCTTGTCGGTGCCGAGGGATTCATCCTGGCCTCGGTCGACGGTGCCGGACCTGCGGCCCTCGAGGCCGCAGCAGTAGCCGTGGAGGACGCAGAACGCAGCGGTGCCCGGGCGAGGTCATCGTTCACAACCGCTCAACGGGAGTACCAGACAGCTCATCAAGCCGAGCGAGATGCCGCCGAGGACCTCGAGGCAGTAGAAGGCCGCCTCACCGGTTCTACGGAGGCGCTGGTCGTGTTCGGGCGCAGCACCGCGGAGGCGGAGTCGGAGATCTCACGGATCGAGGATCGCACCCGTGCACTGCACGAGGCTGCCTCCCTTCGCAACGAGCGTCTCTCCCAGTTGCAGGATCGCATCGCCGATCTCGAGGGCGAGGAAGCCGAGCGTCATGAGGCCTGGGAGGCTCTCAACCGACGCCGTGAGGATGTCGCTCGCCGTCGCGAAGAGGCGCGGCAGTTGCGCGAAGAGGCCGCCGCAGCTCATGCCGGGATCGAAGAGCGGCGCCGCCTGCTCACGGCCCGGCTCAGCACCATTGATGCCGAGCTGACATCGCCAGAGGATGTCGAGATCGACCCGGCCGTTATCGAGTCCCTTCGAGTGATCGAAGGCCATTCGCACGAGACCGTCGTCAGCGCACGGAGCCATGTCGAAGCGTTGCGCGCTCGCCAGC
>JABDMN010000109.1 GCA_013001485.1 Acidimicrobiia bacterium | reverse complement strand
GTACTCGACCTCTTTTTCAGCGGTGAGTAGCTCGTACTCGCCGATCGCTGTGAGGTACTGGCTGACGAGGTCGGTCGTCAACCTGCCGCGCTCGTCGGTGAGCTTGGTCTTGTCGCGGTCGCGCCGGGTCCGGGTGAGAGTGTCCCTCTCGACCCGTTCCTTGGCCTCGGCGCGCTCACGCACCGCCCTGTTGACCACCCTTTTTCCTGGCTTGCCGTTTGCCATATCGCGCTGGTCCTCCACAGACTCTTGAGATCAATGACCCCGGTGCCGCCCTAGCCCGGGCAGGGGTGCGCCCACGAAGGGTGCGCCCACAATGCGAACGCCCACAAAAGGAACGCCCACAAAGGGAACGGGTCGGCATCGAGTGTCCACCATCGACCCGCGCTTGTGAACACGATCACAAGGGTCGGGGCGTACCCCACTATCACATAGGTCGCTGCATTTGTGAACCCCATTTCTTCGGCGGGCATTCCGCGACCGTCGAGGTCCCAAATCCTCAGCAAAAGACTGGCGATTCCGTCGATCCGGTGCTCCAAGGCACCGGAACCCAGCGAGGAAGTACCGCGACGACCAGTGGTACGTTCTCGCCGTGCCCAACCGCCTCGCCGGCTCGACGAGCCCGTATCTGCTGCAACATGCCGACAATCCCGTCGATTGGTACCCATGGGGCGCCGAAGCCTTCGAGGAGGCGGCGCGCCGTGAAGTCCCGGTCCTCCTTTCGGTGGGATACGCCGCGTGTCACTGGTGCCATGTCATGGCTCACGAGTCGTTCGAGGATCCAGACACGGCCTCTGTCATGAACGAGCTCTTTGTGAACGTGAAGGTCGACAGGGAAGAGCGACCCGACGTCGACCGCATCTACATGGATGCCGTCCAGGCGCTCAACGGGCACGGCGGCTGGCCGATGACGGTGTTCCTGAACCCGGACGGCCGGCCATTCTTCGCCGGGACCTACTTCCCCAAAGCCGATCGACCGGGCCATCCGGCCTTCGTGACGGTCCTTCGTGGCATCAGCGACGCCTGGGAGCAGCGGCGCGACGAGCTCGAGGAGCAGGCCGACCGACTGACGATGGCGGTTCGCCGGGCTCTGCCACCCGCCGACGTAGACCACGAGACGATGCTGGCCACGGCCCTCGCCGATCTGGAGTCACGATTCGACGTCGACAACGGCGGGTTCGGAGCCGCTCCGAAGTTCCCCCAGGCCCCAAACCTGGAGCTCCTCGCCCGGGCCACGGCGTTTGGTGTCAGCGATGTGGCCGCCAGCAACCTGAAGGTCACGCTCGAGAAAATGGCGGCCGGAGGCATCCACGACCACGTGGGCGGGGGGTTCTGCCGGTACTCGGTCGATGCGACATGGCTCGTGCCGCACTTCGAGAAGATGCTGTACGACAACGCCCTGCTCGCCCGCCTGTATCTGCGCGCATCCCAGCTCTTCTCTTCAGACCATTTCGCCCAGGTGGCGAGACGCTCGCTGGACTACATGACCGACCGGCTGCGGTCCCCTGGCGGGGCGTTCTTCAGCGCTGAAGATGCCGACTCAGAGGGAGTCGAGGGCAAGTACTACGTGTGGGCGTGGGATGAGCTGGTCGGCCTTGTGGGTGAGGACATGGCCCGCTCGCTGGGCGGGTCGCCAGAGGGGAACTTCGAAGGCGACATCATCATCAATCTCAGCGACGGTCTACCGGGCCCGTCCGGCACCTCCCTGGAAACAGCGCTGCAAACCCTCGCCGTCGCCAGAGGTCCCCGAGTCCCTCCGGCTCTCGACGACAAGGTGGTCACCGCATGGAATGGCCTGGCCATCCGGGCGTTCGCCGAGGCCGGAGCGGTCCTGGGCGATGCAGCCTATGTCGACATAGCCGAATCGGCCGCCGACTTCGTGCTGACTCACATGGTCCCCGAGAGACGGCTAGCCCGGGCCTGGCGGAACGGCACCACCTCGGGACCCGGCTATTGCGACGACTACGCGGCAATGGCTGTAGCGACGCTGACCCTGTATCAGGTGACGGGCCGAGCGCGGTGGGCAGACGCGGGCCTCGACCTCGTTGCTGAGATGCGGCGCCTGTTTGGCGCCACGGGTGGCGGCTTCCATGCCACCGGACACGACGCCGAGAAACTGATCCACCGGCCGGTCAACCTGATGGACAACCCGACTCCGTCGGACAACTCACTCGCCGCCGAGGCGTTGTTGATGGCGACCGCTCTCACGGGAGACACCGAGCTCCTGGCGGTGGTCGACGGCATAGCCTCTGCCGCAGGAGTTCTCCTCCAGCAGTATCCGTCGGCGGTCGGGCACCTCGCTGCAGTGTTGGCCACCGTTCCACGCCTCAAGGAAGTCGCTGTCATCGGCGACGGTGACCTTGGTGACGTGCTCTGGGAGCGATTCCGGCCAGAATGCGTGCTCGCAAAGGGTGACGGGGCTGCGACCCCGGTTCCCCTGCTCGAGAATCGACCGCTGGAGGAGGACGCAGTGGCATACGTCTGCCGGGGATTCATGTGCGACGCGCCCGTCCATGACGCCGCCGCCCTGAGAGAGGCCCTGGCATGAGCGACGCCACCTGCGTCTATTGCGGCACCGCCCGACAGCGGTCCGTGACGACGTGCCCACAGTGCACCAAGCCGTGGATCGACGCCACCATGACGGCGATGACCCGGGAGGAGCCTGCTCCGCCGCGGCCGCCGGTTGCGACCCAGGTGATGGAGAGTCCACCTCACGCCTGGGGCGGTGACGCCGAAATCGATGCACTCACCGAGGAGTTCCTCGCTCAGCCGCACCCCGATGAGTTGTCCAAACGCAGGGTCGTGCCGGTCGTGATCGGCCTCGGCGCCGTCCTGGTCGTCTTGGGGATTCTCGGCTTCGTTCTCAGAGACCCCGCAGAGCCTGCCGCCATCGACGCCACAACCACCACAGCAGCCACCACGACCACTGCCGCCGCCACGACGACCACCACGGTGGCCACCACCACCGAAGCCACCACGACCACCACGGCAGACACCACGACGACAAGCCCGACGACGACGCTCGCATTGCCGTCCCTGCCGATCGACGATCTCCGGCTGGGAGTGGAGGCCATCGGCGACATCGAGTTCGGACTAGCCGGGCCCGACGCGGTCGTCGCCCTCACTGAGTTGTTGGGGGCCCCTGACAGCGTGACGGAGGTCACGGGCGAGAACGGCCTGTGCGCCGACGACACAGGGACTGCCGCAACCTGGGGATCGCTCGTTGTCGTGTTCGCCGTCGATCCCGAACTCGAGGGAGATGGGTTCGACGCTCAGGCCCTCGCCGGGTATCGGCTCACAGACGGCTCCGGACACCCCGCCGAGGCTCTCGAGTCCGTCTCGGGGCTTCGGCTCTCCGACACGCTGACCACGATGGAGATCATCTACAACCGGTTCACCGTGGAGTACCCCGACGATG
>JABDMN010000102.1 GCA_013001485.1 Acidimicrobiia bacterium | reverse complement strand
CATCGGCGGGGACTCCGGAGTAGCCGAATCGGATCATGCCGGGAGTATCGCGGCACGGGCGAGCGTCGGCAGGACCGCTCGGCCCCGGCCATGACCCCCTCGGTAGGGTGACTGAGGTTGCGTTTCGAAGGGAGAACCATGGAGAGCACGTACAAGATCGTTGAACTGGTGGGCACCAGCCCCGAGTCCTGGGAGAAGGCTGCGGCCGTCGCCCTCAAGACGGCAAAGAAGAGCCTCCGCGATCTGCGGATCGCCGAGGTCGCCGACCTCGACATCACCGTGGGTGACGACGGCGAGATCATCGCTTACCGCACCAAGCTCAAGGTGTCGTTCAAGTACGACTCCGACTGACGAACACGGCCACCTGGCTGCCGGCCTACCCTTTCGGCGGGCCGGTAGCTCAGTTGGCAGAGCAGCGGACTTTTAATCCGACGGTCGTGGGTTCGATTCCCACTCGGCCCACGCTTTCACCTCCCAGATTCGCGGCATAGCTCCGCGGCCTGGGTAACTTCCTCGTTCAGCCGAGAGAGGACCGCATGAATCGCAATCGTTGGATCGTTGTCGCCGGTGTCGTGGGCGTCGTCGCAGCTGCCGCCTTCTTCATTTGGTTCTTTGGCCGCTCGACGCCCGACGAGGTGAGCCTCGAGGACGCCATCTCGTCTGTCAGCTCCACCTCGACGACCACCACAGTTGCCGCCTCCGGTTCCGACGACACCACGACGACCACTACCGCCGCAGCCCCAGAAGGCGTCGACGGCACCTGGACGGTTGACCCCTCGATCGGCGAGTTCAGCTTCGACGATGCCACCAGCTCGTTCGCCGGGTTCCGCATCAACGAGGAGCTGAGCAGCCTCGGCTCGGTCACCGCGGTGGGCCGCACCCCTGGCGTCTCAGGCAGTTTCACTCTGGAAGGCTCGACGATGACTGCGGCGTCGTTCGAAGCCGACCTCACCCAGATCGTCACCGACGACTCCCGCCGAGACAACAAGGCCAAGGGAGCCCTCGAGGTGAGCACGTTCCCGACCGCCACGTTCACAGTGACCTCGCCGATCGATCTTGGCGTCGAGCCCGCCGAGGGCACCGCCCTGAGCATCGTGGCGTCCGGCGACCTCAACGTCCACGGCGTCACCCGGCAGGTTGAATTCCCCCTCGAAGCCCAGCTCGTGGGTGACGTGATCGTGGTCGTCGGCTCCATCAACATCGTCTTCGCCGACTACGACGTCGAGCTGCCCAGCGCTCCCATCGTGTTGTCGGTGGAGGACAACGGCATTCTCGAAGTGCAGCTCTTCTTCACACGCTGACCGCGTAGCATCGACGCACCTGCCAGAGGAGGGGCGTGTCCTACTTCCCGGACGCCAGATACTTCGACGAGAACGGGCGTCTGTACCCGTGGGATGTGCGGTTCGACCCCACGAACCGAGCTCACTGCACTCCGAGACCCGACGGATCGGTGTTGTTCCGGCTGACGGCCGAACCGGGGTTCACTGACGTCCATCTGGTGCTCTCCGACGGGTCCGGACATCCGCTGACCAAGTGGGGCGAAAGCCGCCGGTTCTCGTTCTGGGAGATCGAGCTGACTCCACCCACCAGGGCCATCGACTACAGCTTCGCCATGCGCGACCCGCTCGGCCGCGCGGTACACCTCGTTCCGGCCGGCATCAGTAACGCCGTCGAGCGCCTTGACCGATGGCACCTCGACCTCCATGCGACCGAGCCGTTGGCCACGCCCGACTGGGCAAAGGGTGCAGTGATCTATCAGATCTTCCCGGAGCGGTTCCACAACGGTGACCCGGACGTCACTCCGAACGACGCGGTGCCGTGGGGGTCCGACCCGCATTGGCTCGAGTTCCAGGGAGGCGACCTCGTCGGGATCGCCGAGAAGACCGACTACCTGGTTGAGCTGGGCGTTGAGCTCGTTTACGTAAACCCGATCTTCCATTCGCCGAGCACACACCGCTACGACGCGACCGATTTCAAGCACGTCGACCCGGCACTCGGAGGCAACGAGGGGCTGCGGACCCTGGTGACGGCCCTCCACGAGCGCGACATCAAGCTGATCGTCGACACCTCGTTCAACCACTGCTCACCAAGGTTCTTCGCCTTTGCCGACCTGGTCGCCAACGGTGCAGAGTCGGAGTATCGCGACTGGTTTGTCGTCAGCGACTTCCCGCCGCGAGTGATCGTGCGGCCCGACGGTGACGGCGACGCCTGGACCCGCACCGAGACCTACCAGACCTATCTCTCTCGACTCGAGGAGTTCGAGGGCGTGGCGGTTGAGAAGAGATCGGGCGAGAGCGGCCCTGTCGTCGAGCCCACCTACGAGTCCTGGTACGGAGTCCCCTCGCTACCCCGCATCAATCTGGCCAACCCGGACACTCGCGCCTACTTCCTCGATGTCGCCCGGTGGTGGGTCGAGGAGTTCGACATCGACGGGTGGCGGATGGACGTCGCTCGCTACGTCGACTTCGACTTCTGGCCCGAGTTCCGCAACGTGGTGAAGACCGCCAAGCCCGACGCCTACCTGATCGCCGAGATCATGGGCGACGCCACACCCTGGCTCCAGGGCGACACGTTCGACGCCACCATGGACTACACGTTCCGCGAGCTGTGTCTGGACTTCTTCGCCACGCGCGCCATCGATGGCGCCGGCTTTGCGGATGGGATCGTGCGGTGGCTGGCGATGTACCCGCCCGAGGTCCACGCAGTGAACCAGCATCTGTTGTCGAGCCACGACACGCCGCGGTTCCTCCACGAGGCCGGCGACGACAGGAGCCGCTTCGTGCCGGCGGCGATCTTCCAGCTCACAGCTCCCGGCGCCCCGGGCATCTATTACGGCGACGAGATCGGGCTCACCGGTGGCGAGGAACCGGCATCACGCAATGCTTTCCCCTGGCACGACCGGGGTATGTGGGACGACGAGCTGCTGACGATGACCAGGGAGCTGACGGCGCTGCGGCGGGAGCACCCTGCGCTCCGCCATGGCACGTTGACCGTGCTCGGGCACACCACCGACACCATCGCCTACCTCCGCGAGCACGAAAACGAGCAAGTCGCCGTGGTCATCAATCGTGGTGACCAAACGACCCACATCGCGGTGCCCGCTATCACCGAGAGTCCCTCGGTCATCTGGGGCTCGGCCACGGTGTCGGTAGACCACGACGGCATCGCCGTTGAAGACGTCGGCCCCGGGACGGGTGCGGTCATTCAGCTGTGAGCTGACGAAGCCTCATGTCATCGGTGAAGGCGAGGCGCGATCCCAGCGTCACCACCGACAACACCGACACTGCCACCGACCCCAGGATCACGTACATGATGATCAGCTGCACCAGCACGGCATCGATGGGGTCGACGCCGGCAAGGAGCAGACCGGTCATCGCTCCGGGCAGGGCTATGAGACCGACGACTTTGGTCCGCTCGATCTGAGGGATGAGAGCGGTGCGGGCAACCTGGGGAACCATGAAACGGGTGGAGCCCCGCTGATCGAAACCGAGGGCGAGGAGGGCTTCGATCTCGCCGCCGTGATCCCGCAGGTAGTCGTCGAGTTGCCGGGCACTGAGCACCGTCCCGGGAACGGTGTTGCCGATCGTGATTCCGGCGGTCACGACGATCGTCACTGGCTCGAGAGGGAAGACCTGCAAGGCGAACACCAGGAGCAGCGCGGCGCCGGTGGCGAGCCCGATAGCGACGAGAGCAATCCACCGCAGCGGCTTGAGCCAGGCGACCCGGCCCCCGGTCACATACGCCGCAATGCCGACCATCGCCGCCGCCCACGCCCACGCCCACACGTTGGCGAGCGAGCTCTCGAAGATGACCCCCAGCAGTACGCCCACGGCGACGAGCTGGACGGCCGCCCGCAGCGTCGCCCACAGGATCGATCGCTCGACGCCCACCTGGCGCCACAGGGACAGACCAATGGCCACAGCGATCAAGGCAAGAGATGCGACCGCCTGCCACCACTCGACTCCGTTGTCGGTGCCGATCTGCAGGGCGAGATCCATCAATCGAAGCCGAGATAGCGGGCCGTTGCCGCAGCAACCTCGGTAGCCCGGCCAAGCAGCTCCCTCTCGAGGCCGGCCGCATCCCGCTCGCCGACATCGGCGCGCAGGTCGACGTAGATCTTGAGCTTGGGCTCGGTCCCCGAAGGACGCACGAGGACTCTCCCCTGAGCGCCCAGCGACAACTCGACGAGCGAGGTCGCCGGCAGCCAGCGGGGACGTTCATCGGCGCCCACCGAGAAGTCGGTCACACCGGCGACGGCGATGCCGTCGATATCGGTTGGCGGAGATGCCTCGACCAGATCCATGGCGGCACGGATTTCATCGGCGCCCTCGGTGCCAGGCCGCACCACGGACTTCTGCGTGCTCACCCAGAGTCCGTGTCGCGACGCGAGCTCGTACCAGTGGCCGAGTACCGAAGAACCCTCGGCTGCCAGCTGGGCGGCCATGTCGACGAACACGACCAGAGTGGCGATGCCGTCCTTGTCTCGAACGTACGGACCAATGGAGTATCCGAGCGCCTCCTCGAACCCAAAGACGTAGGTCGCCTCATCTTCCAGGTCGAGAGCGGCGTTCCAGATCCACTTGAAACCGGTGAGGGTCTGCTCCCACCGAGCGCCATAGGCCTCTGCAATGGTCCCCAGCATCGGGCTGGACACGATCGAATTGACGACCAGCGGAGCGTCGACCGTCGTGTTGGAGAGTACGTAGTCAGCCAGCAGCAGGCCGATCTGGTTCCCGCTGAGCGTCCGGAACTCGCCATCGACCGGCACCGCTGCTGCAAGCCGGTCGGCATCCGGATCGTTGGCAACCACAAGCTCGGCTCCTTCGGCCGCCAGCGCCTTGGCTAGGTCGAGGGCCCCCGGCTCCTCCGGGTTGGGGAACGAAACCGTCGGGAAGTTCCCATCGGGCTCGTGCTGCTGCGGGACGGGAGTGACGCTCGGGTATCCGGCAACGTTGAGCTGACGAACGA
>JABDMN010000099.1 GCA_013001485.1 Acidimicrobiia bacterium | reverse complement strand
CCCCTGCCGGAGCTCACCCGTCGGCTCGTACCCTGATCCGGTGACCTCGACCTCGACGCCTGAGGTCCAGACCCCTTGCGCCAGCATCTGGCCTTCGGTGAGAGTCCCGGTCTTGTCGGTGCAGATCACTGTGACCGATCCCAGTGTCTCCACAGCCGGGAGCTTTCGAATGAGGGCGTTGTGTCGAATCATCCGTTGGGCCCCCAGAGCAAGTCCGATCGTCACGACCGCAGGGAGCGCTTCCGGAATCGCTGCCACCGCCAGGCTGACCGCGGTGAGGAACATCGTCTCGACCTCTTCGCCACGAGCCACACCGACCGCGAAAACAACGATTGCGATCACGATGGCGGCAGCGGCCAGCCATCTGCCCAGCACTGCGAGTCGCTTCTGCAATGGCGTGTTCGGGGCCTGGTGGGCCTGCAAGAGGCCGGCAATCTCGCCGAGTTCTGTGTCCATGGCCGTAGCCACCACAACGCCGCGGGCACGTCCGTACACGACTGACGTCCCCTTGAACACCATGTTGTTGCGGTCGCCGGTGAGCTCGCCGGCGTCTTCATCCATGACCTCGGCGGTCTTGTCGACCGGCACCGACTCGCCGGTGAGCGGCGCCTCGTTGACGCGCAGGTTGGGGCACTCGATGAGGCGGATGTCGGCGGCGACGATGTCACCCGCATCGAGCACCACGACATCGCCGGGGACCAGGCCGACGGCGGCGACAGTGGTCTCGTTCCCATCCCGAACGACCCGGGCGTTGGGAGCAGCCATGGTGCGCAAGGCGGCCATGGCCTGCTCGGCGCGGTACTCCTGGACAAAGCCGATGGCCGCGTTGAGAACGACGATGGCACCGATAACGATCGCGTCCGTTGGCTCTCCGATTGCCACCATCACCGCGGCTGCCACCAACAAGACCACGATCATGGTGTTGGCGAACTGGGACAGGAAGATGCGCCACATCGGCTGTACCGGCTCTTCGATCAGCTCGTTGGGACCAAACTCCTCCTGCCGATGCGCCACCTGGGCTGTCGTGAGGCCCAGCGCAGCATCCGTCTCGAGCAGGTTGGCTGCATCATCGGCACCGATGGCCCACCAGGAGCGGGCCGACTGGGAAGCTGAGGTCGTCACTGGCTCACGTCCATCGCGTCGGCCCAGACTAAAGACCCATGACCGAGATGCTGATCCGTCGCGGGCACCGGCGCGGGGTACCCGATCAGGGGTCGGAGTCGTCGATCTCGGCGAGGTCCGCGGCGACCCTTCCGCGATGGAGTGCATCACCGAGTTCATGAACCAAAGCAGCGATGCCAATGGCAAACGCAGCAGCGAGCACGGTTCCGGCAACCACATCCGACATCCAATGTGCATTGAGGTACACCCGCGACATCCCCATGATCAGGGCGAAGCCTCCGGCGATGATCTCCCATCGACGTCGCGTTCGGCCGGCCGGGACGAGCACGATCACCAGTGCTACGGCTGTCACCGTTCCTGCGATGGCGTGACCTGACGGGAAGCTGAACCCCGTTGTGCTCACCAAGGGATCAGGCGGGCGCTCCCGCCCGTAGGCGTTCTTGAGGATCCAGATCAAGGCCTCGCTCGACACCATCGTGAGGACGAACGCAGTCAACGCCTCCCACCTGCGGATCCGAGTGAGCCATCCAATCGTCACCAGCCGAACCGGCAGAGTCACCCATGTCGACCCCAGGACGTTGAGCGTGTGCGCCAGCGCCGTGACTGCTCCGACGCGAACAGCGTCGGTCGCGTCGAGCCACCAGTCGTCGATCCGCTGCACATACCGCTCACCTGTCGGAAACGCCATAAGGACGAAGAGCGCCCCTACCGCGAGATACAACACCAGAGACGCAACCAGGGCCCTTCGATTCTCCGCCACCATCGGGTGCTCGCGGGGTCGGCTCGGTCTCGGTGGCACCTCAGGTCGATACTGGCCAGTCACCGCACCATCTTGTCATGCATCCCCGCCATCGGTCCCGGATCACCGGGCATTCGTCCCTACCGGACCAGTACTCCCGCGTGGTTACCTTGGAGCAGTGAAGCAGCACGTCCACCTCTACGACGCCGTCAATCGGCCGTACAGCGACGTCCGCTCGGCGCTTGCCAACCGTTCCCTCGAGCTGCTGAAACGGGCTGCCGAAGCCGGCCTGTCCGGAGCGCACGAATCCGCGCTCCATGTTGAGGTCGGTGGGATCGCCCTCGCCAAGGAGGTCCACCTGGATGTGAAGGGCTTTCGGGACATCCCGGGCCGGGTTCCTCTGGGCCGGGTCTCGATCCGCTGGAGCCCCGCCGATCACTCGTCTCTGTTCCCTGTGATCGAGGCGGACCTCGAGGCGGAGCCGATCGACGAGGAGCGCACCATGTTCTCGTTGCTCGGGCTCTATCAGCCTCCCCTGGGTCTCGTCGGGGCAGCACTTGACCGGCTTGGCTTCCATCGCCTGGCCGAGACTGCCCTCGAACGGTTCTTCAAGCGTCTCCTTGCCGCGATCGAGGATTCGGCTCCTGAACCGACCGATCTCATGCCAGAGGCATCGACCGACGAGTCGACGCGGCTCACGGTCAAGCACTGAGCTTGCCAGGGCAGCCGACTGGCTAGGTTCGGCTCATGACTCGACCCAAGACTCTTCCTT
>JABDMN010000072.1 GCA_013001485.1 Acidimicrobiia bacterium | reverse complement strand
GTACTCGGCGAGGCTCAACTCACCGGGAATGGTGTAGCGAACGGGTGTCATCACCTCTTCGGTCGACAACCCCTCCAGCCCGTGGATCACGTCGGCACGGCGCTTCGCTGCGGTAGCGAGTTGCAGCAGGAACCAGCCGATGAACAGGTACCAGAGCCCGCTGAGGTCGCCGTTCATCGTCATCAGGACGAAGCCGACACCGATCAACCCCCAGGCCACCACACGCCCCGAGGTCACGGCGACCTGAGTCGCTCGCATCGAGTCGCCGGTGCGCGACCACATGACGGCATGAAGGATCCGGCCACCATCGAGCGGGTAACCGGGCACGAGATTGAACACACCGACCGCTGCGCTGGCGAGCGTCAGGATGCGTGCTGCACGGATCGCCGGCTCCCACGGCACCACCAGCCACACCGCGCCAAACACCGCCGCGACCGCCAGTGAGGCGATGGGCCCGGCGATCGAGATCTGGAACTCGTCAGACGGAGTCGCCGGATCGCTTTCCAACTCGGACACACCACCGAACAGGAACAGCCGGATGCGGTTGACCGGGATCCCCTTGGTTCGCGCCACCAGCGAGTGGCTCAACTCGTGGACCAGCACCCCGGCGAAGAACAGCACCACGATCGCAACGGCGATGAGAAGCCGGGTACGACCCGAGAGGTCTGGGAAGGCGCTTCCGAAGTCGAGGTTGATGGCGTATGTCATCAAAGCGGCGAAGAGCCCCAGGCCGAGGTCGACAGTGATGTCGATACCTCGGAACCGGATGATGGTGAAGCCGCCTCTCATGACACGAGCGTACGTTCCCTCAGGCGATATCTACCCGAGAGCAAGCCCGGGATCGACGTCGATGTCGAGCGGTGCGCCGCCGTTGTCGAGATGGAAGCCACCAGCGACCGCAATCATCGCCCCGTTATCGGTGCAGTACTCCGGTGTCGGCAGGTACAGCTCGACACCCTCGGCCTCGGCGCGGCTGGCGAGCCGCTCCCGCAGGCGACGGTTGGACAGCACCCCTCCCCCACCGGCAACGGCCGTGGCGCCGGTCTCACGCACCGCGTTGAATGTCTTGTCGACCAGCACGTCGACGATCGCTTCCTGGATCGAGGCGGCGACATCCTCGATCGGAGGCAAGGAGCCGTCGGCCTTGGCCTTCTGGAGATAGGTGACGACGGATGTCTTCAAACCTGAGAACGAGAAGTCGAACGGTCGATCGGGCAAGGCCCGGGGGAACCGGATCGCTTCGGGATCGCCGCCGTCAGAGGCCAGGTCGATGGCTGGGC
Organism: Acidimicrobiia bacterium; assembly: GCA_013001485.1. Lineage (GTDB taxonomy): Bacteria > Actinomycetota > Acidimicrobiia > Spongiisociales > UBA5794 > JABDIW01. Next base: position 2,785 of record JABDMN010000072.1, on the reverse strand, counting down.
CACCGGGATACCCGAGACCCATGAACCGAGCAAGCTTGTCGAACGCCTCGCCGGCCGCGTCATCGATCGTGCTGCCGAGCACCTCGTAATCGCCAAACGCCTTCACGTGGACGATCTGGCTGTGCCCACCCGATGCCAACACCGCGATAGCTGGGCCGTCGTAACCCTCATGCTCGATGAGTGGCGCCATCAGGTGGCCTTCCATGTGATCCACTGGAACCAGCGGCTTGTCCAAAGTCCATGCCAAGGCCTTGGCGAAGGCGACCCCGACCATCAGAGCACCGGAAAGCCCGGGGCCGCGAGTCACGGCAACGGCGTCGAGCTGGTCGCTGTGGACACCGGCCTTCCCCAGAGCAGCGTGAGCGAGTGGGCGGATGGCCTCGACGTGGGCGCGAGCTGCCACCTCGGGTACCACCCCGCCAAACCGGGAGTGATCCTCGGTCTGGGTGGCAAGAACGGATGCGAGCACCTCACGTCCCCGCACCACGGCGACGCCTGTCTCGTCACACGAGGTCTCGATCCCGAGGATCAGCGGATCACTCATCGGAGCTCTCCAGGCTGCGTCGGATATCGGCAATACGATCGGCGTATTCGGGTACGTCGATATCGGTCGCCCACATCACCAGAGCGTCTTCTGTGCGGTAGTAATTCTTGCGCAGACCGACTGGGGCAAACCCGAAACGTCGATACAGCTCGCGGGCCCGCTCGTTCGAGAACCTCACCTCGAGAGTGAGGTGCCGGGTGCCGGCTTCCATGGCCATCTCGACGAGCTCGAGAACGAGACGAGTGCCGAGCCGCATGCCACCGGCATCAGGGGACGCGGCGACGGTGGTGACGTGGGCGTCCTCGCCCAGCAGCATCAGCCCGGCATACCCAAGGATGTTCTCATCGACCGAAGCAACCAGGTAGCGCCGGTTGTCGAGCGCCAGCTCGTCACGGAAGACGCCAGGCGACCACGGCTGCGGGAAGATGGCGCTTTCAAGCTCGAGGACCCGCGTGAGGTCGGCGGACGTCATCGACCGGATCACGGGGGTGGTCACGACGCTGCTCCGGGCCATACGCCCTCCTCCCGGATGTCGGTCCAGTTGATCTGGGCGTCAGGTTCCCGCAGATACAGCGGGCGTACGTCCTCGGGCCCGGCGAACTCGTCGGCACCTGCTTTGAGGGCGGCGATTTCCAAGAGCACGTCGGCGGATGGGTAGCGGGGTCGCCCGGTCTTCACTCGATGGAGGCCACGCAGCACCGATTCGGGAAGCACCTGCCAGTCGCCCACAACCAGGGCGTCATCGCCACCGGCGTCCACCAGGGCGGCGAACTCGTCTGGGCCAACGACCTCGGGCATGCCATCTCGAACGACACCACCGGGGACGGGGCGGTAGGGACAGGTGGCCACCTGACCGCGACGCACATCGACGACAGGCCAGATGCGGCGACGACCGGTGGCAGCGCGCAGCGCTAGTGCAGTGAGGGACCCAACGGTGACGATCGGAGCGCCGATGGCGGCGGCGATCGCCTGGGCGGTGGAGATACCGGCGCGGAGCCCGGTGAAGGGGCCTGGACCGATGTCGACGGCAACGACATCCACATCAGACGGTTTCCAGCCTGCCTGTCGAAAGCAGAACTCGATGGCGGGAACGAGGAAACCGACGTGGCCGCGTCGGTTCACCTGCAGCGACATCGCCTCGAGCGTCGTGTTGGTGCCGATGGCGACCGAGCTGGCCTGGGTGGCGGTGTCGATAGCGAGGATCTTCATGCAGCCACCACGTCCCCGAGCGATCGGTTCCCCCACGACCCCCGTGGAATGAAGGTGATGGTTCGTTCCGACTCACCGGTGATTTCGAACCGGACGACGAGGTGATCTGACGGCACCGACTGCTCGACGGCGTCACCCCACTCGATGAGCAGGACGCCCTCTCGGGCAAGGTCGGGAAGCTGCAGGTCGGCGAATTCGCCGGTGGAACCGAGTCGGTACACGTCGGCGTGGACGATGGGGATGAACCCGTCGTACTCCTGGACGATCACAAACGAGGGGCTGGTGACCCGGCGATCGACGCCGAGGCCTTCGGCGACACCGGCCACGAAACGGGTCTTCCCACAGCCGAGACTCCCTTCGAGCAAGACGACGTCACCGGCTTGAAGGAGGCCCGACAGCCTCCGGCCGAGGGCCAGGGTCTCGGAGTCCGAGGTGCTGTGGCATTGGATCATGAGGTCAGGATGATACGGGGTCGGAGGTCACCCGAAGAGACCAAGCTGCTCGGTGTCTTCGTCGACATCGTCGGCCCGGCTTTCGTCGACCGCGGCCTGCGCCTCGGTCGCAGGTTCCTGCGCCGGTGGACCCTGTTCGATGAGCGCCACCACCCGCTGCAGGTCCTCCCGCATCGCCGCCATCACCTGTGGATTCCCACGAAGTGCGGCGGCGGGATGGAAGGTTGGCACCAGCCACCGCCGCCACCACGGATACGCCTGGCCTCGGAGCCTGGTGATGCCAGTTGTCGTGCTGAGAAGGAGCTTCGAGGAGAAGTTCCCAAGCGTGATGACGACCGCCGGGTCGATGAGGCGTAGCTGCTCCTTGAGATACCCCTTGCAGGCCTCGATCTCGTCTGGCCGAGGATCACGGTTCCCCGGTGGCCGGCACTTGACCACGTTGGCGATGTACACGTCGTCACGTTCCATGCCGATCTCGCCAAGAAGCTGCGTCAGTAGTTGACCCGATCGCCCCACAAACGGAAGACCCTGGATGTCTTCCTGTTCGCCCGGCCCCTCCCCCACGATCATCACCTGTGCC
>JABDMN010000066.1 GCA_013001485.1 Acidimicrobiia bacterium | reverse complement strand
ATGCACTGTTGAACGTAGCCATCAGCATGGCTGAGGTGCCCCGACTTGCCGGCAACCTGGTAGCGATCGCGGCTGCAGGCCTGACCTACGTCATCGCCTCCGCACGTATCAACTCGGCAGTGGCTGCCTTGGCTGCATTCCTGGTGCTCGGCTTCAACACCACCTGGCTCGTGAGTAACGACATCGGCGCGGGCACGGTGTTTGGCCTGTTCCTCGCCTGGGTGGCTCTGGCCTTGCTCGCGTGGGCGGCAAGTCGCTTTCGTGATGAGTCACGGCGTGTCACATGACTGCAGGCGGAGCGCGACACGTCTAGAGGCACGCCGGCTCAGATCAATGCTTGGCCCGCGATTGCCTCGCACGACGCCGGCACCAGAGGGCTTACCCCCTCCCCGGTCTTCGGAGAGGAGGCACGGCGTCCTGGTATGCGTTGGGTCCTACGAGGACAGGGGAGTCACTACGAGGGTGTCGCCTCGAACCTCCCCGATCACGGTCACGAGCTGGTCGGACCACGTGACCGCTTGCGCCGTCTTCAACTCATCGGGATCGACGGTCGATAGATCGCTGAGGGCGATGACTGCTCCGCCACACTGGGGAGGCATCGACTCGGCAAGCGCCTCGCACAGATAGAGGCCAGAGGCGTTCTGGATGACGAAGCCACTGACGGCAACTGGGCCCTGCGGATCCTCGGTCAGGACGTCAGAGATCGACACTCCGCCGTCAAGGACGAAGCCGCTGACACCTGCACCGGGATCGGCTCCGAGATCGGGTTCATCGCCGACCAGCAACGGCGGCGTTTCGCTGCCGGGGATGTCAGCGCAGTGTTCGTCGCCTGCCAGGCAGGCACCTGCGGCCGGGTTGATAGGTAGCTCGTCAAACACGGAAGGGTCGAGTGCAGCATCGCCGTCGAGCGCACCGGTTTGACCGCCGCAGGCTGCTGCGGCCAGCGCTACTGCTGCGATGAGAGGAATGAAACGTCGGATTGACATGGGTTGCTCCTTCGGTTGTAGCTCCGTTCCGACGCCTCGCGGCCTCGTCGGGTTCCCGGTCAATTGGCCCATCGGCGTACTTCGCCCGACGAATAGGACGCGACGACTGAGGACTACAACCCCAGTTGCTCTCCACGGGTTGCAGGTCCACATGCGATAGCCTCGCTCGTCGTGGGCACCAACGAGACCATGTTCAGCCGCTTCCGGCGACGCTTCTGGCTGCCGCCCCGTGCCCATGGCGAGATCATCGAGGACCGCACTGTCAGCTTCCTCGAGCTGTTCTACGACCTGGTCTACGTGGTCGTCATCGCTGCGGCCGCCCACACTCTCGCCAAGGACGTCACCTGGCAGGGGGTGGGGGAGTTCGCCACGGTCTTTGGCCTGATCTGGATCGCCTGGCTCAACGGGACCACGTACTACGAGCTCCACGGTCGTGAGGAAGGCCGCACTCGCACGTTTGTCTTCATTCAGATGCTGCTCCTCGCCTTGCTGGCGGTGTTCGCAGGAGACGCCACTAGCGACACCGGCCCCCAGTTCGCCATCGTGTACACCCTGTACCTCGTCGTGCTCAGCTGGCTGTGGTACGTCGTGCGCCGTCAGGACTCCGAGGAATTCATGGCGGTCACCGCCCGCTACCTCACGGGAATGGTGTTCTCCGTCGTTGTGATGGCGGCCAGTGCGTTGCTGCCCGACGGTCCCCGCACGCTCGCATGGGCCGGCCTCGTGGTTCTGTGGGTGGTCTTCAGCCAGGTCGTAGGCGGTGACGACGAGGTCGCCCACGGCATGGTCATCACCGACTCGATGTCGGAACGGTTTGGCCTCTTCGTGATCATCGTCCTCGGTGAGGTCGTCGTCGGCGTCGTCGATGGCATCTCCGAAGCCGAGCTCACCGTCCGCACCGTTGCCACCGGGATCCTCGCCCTCATGATCGGCTTCGCCTACTGGTGGACCTACTTCGACTACGTCGGGCGACGAATCCCCAAGAACGAACCGCGGATCCGGGTGCGGTGGATGGTCGCTCACCTGCCAACCACGATGTCGATCGCTGCAGCCGGCGCCGCGATGGTGGGCCTCATCGAACACGCTGGCGACTCGTCAACTCCCCAAGCCACCTCCTGGCTGTTGACCGGCTCGGTTTCGATCGGCCTACTTGCCCTGGCGTCGACGATCAGCACGCTTCAAGAAGCTGAGAAACATCCCGACCTGTATCGGCCGGTCGGACGATCGCTGGTTGGTGCTGCGCTGGTCGTGCTGATTCTCGGGTGGTTGGCACCGGCGCCGTGGATTCTGGCCCTGTCGACGGTGGCACTCCTCGGCCTGGTGTGGCAGTTCGCTCTCGACCGATGGTTGCGCTTCTTCCCCGACGTCGAGCTCTAGCCCTCCGTCGAGTCGCCACTTGTGCGAGTCGATCACTCCTGGTGCGTAGGCTCACGATCGAGCGTCATATGGCCCGTCGCACACTCATCTCCTGGCTCATCGCTCTGGCCCTGATCGGAGTCGGAATGCTCAGCACCGTCCCCGTGAGCGCCGACGATGATGCGCAGGCCACCGAGTTCTCAGCATCACGGGCGATGGAGCACATTGTGGAGATCGCTCAGCATCCGCATCCGATGGGGTCAAGCGAGATCGTCGAGGTCCGCAGATACCTTGTCGTTGAGCTCGAGGGCATGGGACTCGAAGTCGACTTGCAGATCTCGACAGCACCCGCCTTCTACGGCGGGACGGGCACTGTCGACGTGGTGAATGTGATCGGCTGGATTCCGGGTCTGAAGAACACGAAGGCG
>JABDMN010000061.1 GCA_013001485.1 Acidimicrobiia bacterium | reverse complement strand
GAGGAAGGCGAGCACCCCGGCGAGCAGGATCGACGATCCGGCGGCCGGAACGGTGAGGTCGGGGATCTCGGTCGGCGACTGACCCGGGATCACGAACTTGAAGGTGGCGTCGCCTTCTGTGCCGACCCCGAACACGATCAATGTGAACGCCGCCAGCATCAGCAACACGATGCCGATGATGCGGGCGCGACGCTTCTGCGCCGGCGTGAGCAGCTTGACGCCCGGGGCTGCGGCCAGCGCCGTCATGACGCCCAACCCTTCGTCAGCTGGCCGGTGCCTTCACCGGTGCGGACCCGATAGATGGCTCGGATCAGGGCCGGAGCGGCGACGAACACGATGATCAACGCCTGGAGTACGACGATGATGTCGATCGGAATGTTGGTGGCTGCCTGCATCTGCTGTCCACCGGCGCGTAACGCGCCGAAGAGCACGCCGGCGGCCACTACACCGGCAGGGTGCGATCTCCCGAGCAGGGCAAGCGCGATCGCGTCGAAGCCGATCTGGGCGACGAATCCCGGGGCGGCCCGGTACTCGGGGATGCCGAGGATCTCGTTCGCACCGGCGAGGCCGGCCAGGGCACCGGCGATGGCCATCACCCCTGTGTAGACGAGTACGACGTTCATGCCGCCGTATCGGGCGGCGTCGGGGTTGGCGCCGACGGCGCGGAACTCATACCCAAGCGTCGACTTGAACAACAGCCAATGAACGAACCAGGCGGCGGCCAACGCCAGAATGAATCCTGCGTGGACCCGCAGGTCGTTGCGGTCGAGGAAGCCCAGCAGCTGAGGCAGTCGGGCCGTTTCTGCCACGGTCTTCGAAACGGGGTCGTCACGCCCCGCCCGCTGGACGAACTCCAAGGTGAGGATCCAGTCGAGAAGCGGCACCGCGATGAGGTTGAACATGATGGTGGTGATGACCTCATGTGCACCGGTCTTGGCACGCAGAAGGCCAGGAATACCGCCCCAGATGGCACCGGCGATGGCCGCGAAGATGAGCGCCACCAGCACGTGCAGCACGTATGGCAGATCGAGAGAGAACCCGACGATGCCTCCCACGATTCCGCCCAGGATCATCTGACCCTGGGCGCCGATGTTGAAGAGCCCGGCGCGGAACCCGAGAGCCACCGACAGACCGGCGAGGATCAGCGGTGAGGCAGAGACCAGGGTTTCGGAGATCGGGCGCAGGCCCCACAGCGAACCACGGAAGAGCGCCTTGTAGGCGTCCCAGATCGTCGTCCACGTCTGGGACGCGGCTTCGCCGAAGTCCTCACCCCACAACCGGAGCAACTCGACGTCGGACACGGCGATGATGACGGCACCGACCACAAGAGCGCTGAGCAGCGCCAGCATCGGCACGAGGACCGCGGTCCTCCAATCGATGACATTGAGACCCATCAAGTCGCGGAGGAACCTGCGCTGATCAGTCTTCTCTTCCGGCTCCGGGGTCTCGGTCTCAGGTCGTTCGTCGCTCACGACGGCTTCCCTCCTGCCATGTACAGACCGAGATCGGTCGCGCTGGTTTCCTCCGGTGTCACCTCGGCGACGATCCGACCCCGGTACATCACCAGGATCCGATCGGAGAGGGCGAGGATCTCATCCAGCTCGGTCGACACGATGAGGATGGCCGACCCGGCGTCGCGCTCCTGGACGATGCGTTCGTGGATGTACTCGATCGAACCGACGTCGAGGCCGCGAGTCGGCTGAGAGGCGACGACGAGCTTGACGTCGTGGCCGAACTCGCGAGCAACGATCACCTTCTGCTGGTTGCCACCCGAGAGGTTCGACACCGGCACGTCGATGGACGGGGTACGCACGTCATAGTCCTCGACCAGAGTCGTCGACATCTCGGCGGTTGCCTCCCAGTTCATCGCGATGCCCTTGGAGTACGGCTCCTCGTGATACGAGTTGAGAACCATGTTCTCTGCGATTGTGAACGGAAGGACGAGGCCGCTGCGCTGGCGATCCTCAGGGACATGAGCAACGCCGATGTCGTGGATCTGCCGTGGAGTGGCCTTGCTCACGTCTTCGCCCAGGATCGTGATGGTCCCTGAAACGCCGCGGGTCAAGCCCGTCAGGGCCTCGACCAGCTCGGACTGCCCGTTGCCCTGAACACCGGCGACGCCGACGATTTCGCCCCCGCGCACCTCGAGGCTCACATCATGGAGGACCGGATTCCCAAAGTCGTCGAGGACGACGAGGTCCTCGACCTGGAGCACTGGCTCCTTTGGCTGCGCAGGTGGCTTGGCAACGACGAGGTCGACGGGCCGGCCAACCATCATCTCGGCGAGCTGCGCTTCCGAGATCTCACCGGGGATCGCCTCACCGACGATCTTTCCGCGGCGCAACACGTTGATCCGATCGGCGATCCCGAGGACCTCGCCGAGCTTGTGCGTGATGAACACGATGCCCTTGCCGTCGTCTTTGAGGGCGCGGATGATGCCGAAGAAGTCCTCGACTTCCTGCGGTGTCAGCACCGCGGTTGGCTCATCGAAGATGAGGAACCGGGCGTCGCGGAACAGCACCTTGATGATCTCGACTCGCTGCTGGGTCCCGACGGGAAGATCCTCGATGTAGGCGTCGGGTGGAACCTCGAGACCGTATTGAGCCGAGATCCGCTCAACGTCGGCGCGAGCCTTCTTGAGGTCGAGCACACCTCCCGCCAGCGTCGGTTCGACGCCGAGCACCACGTTCTCGGTGACCGTGAAGACGGGAACGAGCATGAAGTGCTGGTGGACCATCCCGATGCCCGCTGCGATGGCGTCACCCGGACCCGAGAAGGCTTGCTCCGCACCGTCAACGAGGATCTCACCCTCGGTGGCCGAGTAGAGGCCATAGAGGATGTTCATCAGCGTGGTCTTGCCTGCACCGTTCTCACCGAGGAGACCGAGGATCTCGCCCTCCCGGACAGTCAGGTCGACGGAGTCGTTGGCAAGCACCCCGGGGAAGCGTTTGGTGATACCGCGCAGCTCGAGTTCCACCCGGTGTCCTCCTCCTCGTACCGCCAGGGCAGCCGCCGCAGCCTAGCGACATCGCCCTACCGGCTTCCGGGCCCCCAGACGCGCCGGAGCCCCTCCGAGGAGGGGCTCCGATCGGTTCGAGTTGTCGTGGTCCCGATCAGCCGCCTGTGACGCTGATCAGGCCATTGATGATGCCTGTGCGGACCCCGTCCACCTCGTCGAGCAAGGCCTGCGGGATGGCGCTGTTGATGACGCCGAGCCCGACGCCGTCGTTGGCGAGGGTGCCGAAGTACTCGTTGCCGAGCGAGTCCAGGACAAGCACGTTCGAGATTGTGGCGAACACCGCGTTGTCCATCCGCTTGCGGATCGAAGTCAGGATGATGTCAGCGAACTCCGGAGCCGAATCGGTCCATTCGGAGTCGACACCGATGATCCAGATGCCGTCACGCTCGGCTGCCGCAGCTGCCGTGCCGAGGCCGACCGGGCCGGCGACGGGGAGGATGATGTCAGCTCCCTGGTCCATGAGGCTGACGCCAAAGGAGCGCCCGTCCTCAGTGGACTCGAAGTTGCCGGTGAACAAGCCCTCGGCCGTCTCCGGGTCCCAACCCAGCACCTGCACGCTCGTCCCGTTCTCGGCGTTGTAGTAGTCGACGCCACGGACGAGACCGTCCATGAAGATGGTCACTGGCGGAATGTTGATTCCCCCGAAGGTACCGATGATGCCCGTCTGGGTCGCACCGGCTGCCAGGTATCCGGCGAGGAACGCGGCCTCGTCGGTGTTGAAGTTCAACCCACGAACGTTCTCGCCACCCGTACCGTCATCGGCCGTGAACGGCGGGATGAAGCTCGGGTAGTCGATGATGGCGAACCGCTGATCCGGGTTGTCAGCCGCGGCTGACGCCGTGTCATCGGCGAGCAGGAAGCCCACGGTGACGATCAGGTCGCACCCTTCCGAGATGAACGAATCGATGTTGGGCCGGAAGTCAGCAGTCTGCTGCGACTCGAGGAACTTGACCTCGGTCACACCCTCCAACTCGGCTTCGGCAGCCTGGGCACCGACCCATGCCGTCTCGTTGAAGCTCTTGTCATCGATGCCGCCGGTGTCAGACACCTGGCAGGCCTTGATCTCACGGCCGGCTGGCGCCGGTGGCAACGTTGTAGTGGTCGTCGCCGCCGTCGTCGTCGCTGCAGCCGTTGTTGTGGTTGCCGCCTGGGTGGTCGTTGTCGTATCCGCTGGTTCGTCATCGGCGCAAGCCGCCGCAACCAGGGACAACGCCAACAACAGTCCGAGGACGCCAAAGCGCCTCTTGAAAATCGACATGGGTTCCCTTCCTCCGAATTGCTGGGGAGTGGTCTAGTGACCGCAGGGAACTCTAGCGGTCAGGGACGGGGCCAAGTCGGGCGCAGACGTCCCTAGGCGAGGGGCCTTCAGCCCTTGTCGGCCATCTCCACAGCAGGAGAATCAGGCGTCGCAACCTCCGAGAACGTCAAGGACTCGGCATCCTCGCCATCGATATCGACCAGCACGGTCGACCCTGCCGCGAACTCACCGTAGAGAACCTTCTCCGACAACGGATCCTCAAGCATGCGCTGGATGGCCCGACGCAGCGGACGAGCACCGAGCTGCGGGTCGTACCCCTTGGTTGCCAGAAGCTCCTTGGCAGGCTCGGACAGCACCAGGTCGAGTGCCTGGGACTCCAGCTGCTCGCGGACCCTGGCCAGCATGAGGTCGACGATGGCCTTCACCTCATCGAGCGTGAGCTCGTGGAACACGATGTTCTCGTCGACACGATTCAAGAACTCGGGCCGGAAGTGCTGCTTGAGCGCCTCGAAGACCCTCTCCTTCATCTTCTCGTAGTTCACCGCTTCTTCGTCCAGGGCGAACCCGATCGCCTTCTTTTGAAGCTCCTTGGTGCCGAGGTTGGAAGTCATGATGATCACGGTGTTCTTGAAGTCGACCGTGCGCCCTTGCGAGTCGGTGAGACGGCCGTCCTCGAGGATCTGCAGGAGGATGTTGAACACGTCCTGGTGACCCTTCTCGATCTCGTCGAAGAGGACTACTGAGAACGGCTTGCGCCGCACTGCTTCGGTGAGCTGCCCGCCCTCGTCGTACCCGACGTACCCAGGGGGCGAGCCGACCAGACGGGAGACGGCGTGCTTCTCCATGTACTCCGACATGTCGATCTGGATGAGGGCGTTCTCGTCACCAAACAGGAACTCGGCGAGCGCTTTGGCGGTCTCGGTCTTTCCAACGCCGGACGGGCCGAGGAAGATGAACGAACCTGCCGGGCGCTTCGGGTCGCTGAGGCCGGCGCGGGTGCGGCGGATTGAGCGAGAGACGGCGCCGATGGCGTCCTCCTGGCCGATGATGCGCTTATGGAGCTCATCCTCCATCCGCAGCAGCTTCGTGGTCTCCTCTTCAGTCAGTGACTGCACCGGGATCCCGGTCCACTGGGCGAGCACCTCGGCAATCTCTTCCTCGTCGATGACGCGGGCGACATCGGCCGCGGAGAGATCTGCCTCGCCTTCCTTCTCGGTACGGTCGCCGATGAGCGTCCGCTCCTGGTCACGCAGCTGGGCAGCCCTCTCGAACTGCTGGGCCGAGACGGCATCCCGCTTGTCGGTGCGCACCTGGACGAGCTTGTCCTCGATCTCGCGCAGCTCCGGCGGGAGCTCCTTGCGGCGCAACCGCATCCGGCTGCCCGCCTCGTCGATGAGGTCGATGGCCTTGTCCGGCAGGAAACGGTCGGCGATGTAGCGGTCGGCGAGGTTTGCTGCGTTGACGAGGGCCTGCTCGGTGAAGCTCACACGGTGATGCTCTTCGTAGCGGTCCTTCAACCCATCGAGGATCTTGATGGTGTCGGCCACCGTGGGCTCGTTGACCTGGATCGGCTGGAAGCGCCGCTCGAGGGCGGAATCCTTCTCCAGATACTTGCGGTACTCCTCGAGCGTGGTGGCACCAATGGTCTGCAGCTCGCCGCGAGCCAGCATCGGCTTGAGGATGCTGGCTGCGTCGATGGCTCCCTCGGCCGCACCGGCCCCGACGAGCGTGTGGATCTCATCGATGAACATGATGATGTCGCCGCGGGTCTTGATCTCCTTCAGCACCTTCTTGAGGCGTTCCTCGAAGTCACCGCGGTAGCGAGACCCGGCTACCAGGGCGCCGAGGTCCAGCGTATAGAGGTACTTGTTCTCGAGAGTCTCGGGAACATCTCCCGAGACGATGGCCTGGGCAAGGCCTTCGACAATTGCGGTCTTGCCGACACCGGGCTCACCGATGAGGACGGGGTTGTTCTTGGTGCGGCGGGAGAGGACCTGCATGACCCGCTCGATCTCGGTGTGACGTCCGATGACCGGGTCGAGCTTGCGCTCACGAGCGAGCTGGGTGAGGTTGCGGCCGAACTGGTCGAGGACGGTAGAGCCGCCGGGAGCGCCCTCGCCCCTGCCGGAGCTGGCCGTTGCGGCCTCGCCACGCTCGCCCTCCTCGCCCTGAACACCCGAGAGCAGCTGAATGACCGTCTGGCGAACCTTGTGGAGCTCGGCCCCGAGTTTCTGCAGGACTTGAGCTGCCACTCCTTCGCCCTCGCGGATGAGGCCGAGGAGGATGTGCTCGGTGCCGATGTAGTTGTGGCCGAGCTGAAGCGCTTCACGCAAAGACAGCTCGAGGACCTTCTTGGCTCGCGGTGTGAACGGAATGTGCCCGGAAGGAGCCTGGGAGCCCTGGCCGATGATCTCAACGACCTGGGAGCGCACCGATTCGAGGCTGATTCCCATCGATTCGAGGCTGCGGGCAGCAACGCCCTCGCCCTCGTGGATCAAGCCGAGGAGGATGTGCTCGGTGCCGATGTAGCTGTGGTTGAGGAGCCGGGCCTCCTCTTGGGCGAGAACAACGACCCGCCTGGCTCTGTCGGTGAATCTCTCAAACACGTCTTCTTCACCCCTAAACGAATGGCGCCGGGGATATCCCTGCGCCTCTCAGACTATAGCCCCGGGTGTGACCAATCCCGGACGCTCGGCTAGACACAACCGTCGGCGCATCGAGACGATTCCTTGAGTTTTCAAGAGGCTGGTGGGTAGGCCGCGCGGCCTCACTAACCTCGCTGAACCATGGAAGTGCCACCGATTCGAGAGCTCGTCGATCTGCCCGAGGTCTGGGAGCGGATGGGCCGTGTCGAGACCCGGCTTTTCGAGGCGAGCGTGGCAACGGACAACCCGTTTCTCACCGAGATCTCCCAGCATTTGCTTGCCGCTGGCGGCAAGCGGCTGCGCCCGCTTCTCGCCCAGATCGGTGCGCTGCTGGGGCCCGATCGGGATCACGGGCCCATCGAGGCAGGTGTCGCCGTCGAACTCGTTCACGCCGGGTCGCTGTATCACGACGACGTCATCGACGAAGCAGATACGCGCCATGGCGTGCCCTCGGCAAACGTCAATTGGAGCAACACGGTCGCCATCCTCGCCGGCGACTTCCTCCTGGCCCGGGCCTCCGAAGTGGCGGCGCCGCTCGGCGAGGAGGCCGTGGCCCTGGTTGCCCGTACTTACGCCACTCTGTGCGAGGGACAGGCCCTCGAGCTGCAGCTCGCCGACGACATCACCCATGGGCCGGACGATTACCTGCGGGTGATCGCCGGCAAGACAGCCAGCCTGATCCGGACGTCGGCTCGGCTCGGAGCCATGACGGCCGGCGCCGACGCCGACGCGGTGGAGGCCATCTCCGAGTGGGCGTTCGAAACAGGCCTGGTGTTCCAGATGACCGACGATGTGCTCGACCTGGTGGCAACCGAGGAGTACCTCGGGAAGCCGGCCGGGTCTGACATCGACGAGGGCGTCTTCACCCTGCCGGTCCTGTATGCGCTCGCCAACGACGAGGAGCTGCGGGCTGTGCTCACAACCGGACACCCCTACACCGACGATGCCCGCCGCTTCGTTGTGAACCGGGTGGTGGAAGGCGGCCACGTCGACACAGTCCTCGATGAGGCGACGGAGCGCCTGCGTCGGGCCGAAAAGGCTTCGCAGCGGCTCGGTTCGGTCGAGGTGCGCGACCTTCTCACCCGGTTCGATCGGTACCTGATGACACGGGTCGAGGCAGCCCGCGAGCGATGACAGCGCTCCGCGCCACCATCCTGCTGGTGGTGGTGCTGGTAGTAGGAGCTTGCTCGGGACCGTCCGAGGACGAACCCCTCACCATCTCATCACCCGACGCCACGGCGCCTGTGGAGACGCGGCCAACAACGACAACGTCTTCGACGACGTCGACAACTCTGCCCGAAACGACCACGACCCTCGGAAGTCCAGGCACCGACCTCGACCTGTTTGGCGGGGACATCGATGTCGAGGGCCTGGACATCGGCTTCGCGTCGGTGAGCCAGGAGGCGCTCGTCACCCAGCGACTCGATCCAGTTCAGGACGCGCTGCGCGCCTGGACGATTCGCACCATCACCGCGGATTCCGGCGAGGAGGTGATCGCCGTCATCGCGGCGCCTGTCGCGTCGGGCATCGGGATCCCCGGGCTCTCGGGCGTGTCAGCCAGGCAGATCCACAGCAGCGTCGACACGACCCGCATAGAGGGCGTCACGATCACCCGCGCATTCAGCAACGACCGCTGGTGGCACTACTGGCACAGCAATTCACGGCTGTTCGTGGTGGTGGGCGACGAGGAACCTGCGGCTGAGGCGATCGCGGCGATGATCACCGGGCACGACGATCCGGTGTGGGAGGTCGGCGACTGCCTGTTGTTTGATCCTCCCGTCCTGGCTGCGATGCCAAACGCGCCCTTTGGCACCGACAACATCGTGGACTGCGATCAACCCCATACGGTCGAGGTCAGCGGAGCCGCGATCCTCGGTGATGGCCCGGATGCCCCGTTCCCGGGTGACGAGATGGGAGGCAAGTCCCGCGCCTTTTGTGACCGGTCATTCGACGAATTCATCGGCGGCTCGTCGCGACGCAGCGACCTCGGCCAGATCAGCTACCTGCCAAGCGAGGAGGAGTGGCAGGAGGGTGACCGCTACCTGGCCTGCATCGTGTTCACCCAGGACGCCGCAGGAGCTCCCGCAATCACGGACCGCTCGTACGCCGGCGCTGGAGCCGAGTTCGCCATCATCCCCGAGATCGGCGACTGCTACTCCGGGGGATCACAGGTCTCGTGTACCGCAGTCCACGACACCGACTACCTCGGACCCATCACCTTCCCGCTCGAGTCATACCCGTCATACCCCGAGGCGGTTGAGGCCAGCAACGAGGCGTGCCGCCAGTTCGCCGACGACACCATCGTCACCAGAGATGTGCCCGACGCCCGGGTGTTCGCGTTCACCATGCCCTTTTCTGCATACGAGTTCGAACAGGGATCCCAGCTCGACTGTTACGCATCGGTCCTCGACACTTCAGGATCTCGACTCGCCTACCGCGGCGCCATCCTCGATGGGACCTGGATCGCCGTCGGCCCGGACGAGGGTGGCTTGGAAGCCTGACCTAATCCGGGCGCATGTGGGGGAAGAGGATCACGTCACGGATCGAGGTGACGTCGGCGAACAGCATCGCCAGCCGGTCGACACCGATCCCGAGCCCTCCCGTCGGAGGCATCCCGTACTCCAGGGCCCGGATGTAGTCCTCGTCGATGGGGTGGGCTTCGTCGTCACCCTCGGCTCGAGCCGCCACCTGCTGCTCAAACCGGGCTCGTTGCTCGATGGGGTCGTTGAGCTCGCTGTAGGCGTTGCCTAGCTCCCGCCCACCGATGAAGAACTCGAAGCGCTCGGTGACTCCGCCACCGTCGCGGTGATCCTTGGCGAGGGGCGAGACCTCCTTCGGGTAGTCGATCACGAAGGTGGGATCCCACAAGTCCTTCTCGACGATTTCCTCGAACACCTCGGTGATGATCTTGCCCACACCCCAGGCAGCATCCACCTCGATGTCCAGACCCTCGGCCCGCACGATCGCATCGGATTTGTCCATCGACATGTCGAACTCGACGCCGGTCTTCTCCACCAACGACTCGACGACGCCAAGACGTGGCCACGGTGCGGCGAGATCGATCTGGCGGCCCTCATAGGTGAACGTCGTCGCCCCCAGGACGCTTTGCGCCGCCTCGGCGATGACTTCCTCGACCAGCGTCATCACGTCGTTGTAATCGGCGTAGGCCTGATATGACTCCAGCATCGTGAACTCCGGGTTGCGGGTGGGCTCGAGGCCCTCGTTCCGAAAGACCCTGCTCATCTCGAACACGCGGTCGAAGCCGCCGACGATCAGCCGCTTCAAGTAGAGCTCGGGTGCGATGCGTAGATACATGTCGATGTCGAGGGCGTTGTGGTGGGTGACGAACGGCCGGGCCAATGCGCCACCGGGGCTCACCTGGAGCATCGGCGTCTCCACCTCCATGAACCCCCGATCGACGAACGAACGCCGCAATGAGTCGACCAGCCGGGCACGAATCACCAGTGCCTCGCGTGCTTCATCGTTGACGATCAGGTCGACGTAGCGCTGGCGGTAGCGAGTTTCGATGTCCTTGAGCCCGTGCCATTTCTCCGGCAGCGGTCGCAGAGCCTTGGACAGCAAGGTGACGCTGTCTGGTCGTATCGACAGTTCCCCACGACGGGTCGTGATGACCTCACCAGTGGCGCCGACCCAATCGCCGATATCGAGATCGGAGAGCAGACCCCACCCGTCACCGAGCGACGTCTGCTCACAGAAGAGCTGGATCTGGCCTGTGTGATCCTGAAGCACGCCGAACACGAGCTTGCCGATGTCGCGCCAACCGACGATGCGCCCGGCAACGGTCACCAGCTCGCCGGTGTCAGTCTCTGGCTCGAGCCCGTCGTGGCGGCCCCGGATGTCGCCCGCGGTGTCGGTCGGCCCAAACGAATACGGATACGGGTTGACGCCGCCCTCGCGGAGCCGCTGCACCTTGTCCAGCCGTACCTGGCGGAGACGGTCCCCACCGGTCTCGTCGGGGATCACCGGATCGCTGTCGCTCACCCATCCTCCTGGTTCATGTCGAAGATCATCCGTAGCCCGTCGAGCGTCAGGAACTCGTCGATGGTCTCGACGCTCGAACAGTGCGGCACGATCGTAGAAGCGAGTCCACCTGTTGCCACGGTCCCCGGCTTCGTACCGAGTGCTTCGGCGAGCCTCCCCATGATCCCGTCGACCAGACCGGCGTGCCCGTACAGCGCTCCCGACTGAATTGCCTCAACCGTGCCCTTGCCGATCGGAGATCGTGGCGGGACGTATTCGACCCGCCGCAAAGCCGCGGTGCCGCCGACCAGGGCGTCGGTGCTCAGCTCGAGGCCGGGGGCGATGACGCCACCGAGATAGGAACCGTCAGGACCCACGACGTCGAAGTTGGTGCTGGTCCCGAAGTCGACGACTACCAGCGGCGTGCCATACCGTTCCCGGCCCGCTACTGCGTTCACCACGCGGTCGGCGCCGACCTCGTGGGGATTGTCGATCGTGATCGCCATTCCGGTCTTCGTTCCCGGCCCGACCACTACGACCGCATCCCCGGCCACGTCATGTCCGATGTCGCGCAGTGGCCCGGTGACTGAGGGGACGACGCTCGACACGGACCACCCGGTCACCACACTCAGGTCGTACCCGTCCAGCTGAAGAATGCCTCTCAGCCACAGCAGATGCTCGTCGGCGGTCCGATGCGGGTAGGTGGCCACCCGCCAGTGTTTGACCAGCATCTCGGAGTCGTAGAGACCGAGGACGGTATTGGTGTTGCCGACATCGATCGCGAGCAGCATCAGGAGTCTCCTTCGTCGTAGAGCATCGATTCGGCTCCGAGGCGGTTTCCCCGATCGGCCACTAGCGGGGTACCGGTGAAGTAGACGTTGTCGATGAGTCGCACGCCGCCGATCCGCGCCGCGATCGCAATGAACGCTGGCCGGTCGAGGGTGACGAGCCGTTCGGTGGTGCGAGCGTCGGCAAGCTCGACATACTCGAGCTCGACATCACCCAACGAGTCGACGACGACGGACTCCAACTCGGCCCCGTCGATCACTCCCTGCTCGAAGGCGTCTGCGGCAGCCATCAGGCCGACGTGCAACGTCAGAGCAGCAGTCCGATCCTCGATGAAGATGTTGCGACTCGACAGTGCCAGGCCGTCTCGCTCCCTGACGATCGAGCCACCGACGATGTCGACCGGGAACGAGAGGTCAGCCGCCATCGTGGTCACCACCGCAAGCTGCTGAGCGTCCTTGCGACCGAAGAGGGCCACATCAGGCTTGATCCCCGCAAGCAGCTTGGCGACGACCGTGGCGACGCCAGCGAAGTGACCAGAACGATGTACGCCCTCCATGCGGTCGGCAAGCGCCGGAACATGCACCTGGGTCAACAGCGGGGTTGGATACATCTCCTCGTCATCGGGAGCGAACAGGATGTCGACACCAGCGGCAGCAGCGATGGCCGAATCACGGTCGAGGTCGCGGGGGTATCGATCGAAATCGGTGCTCTCGTCGAACTGGGTCGGATTGACGTAGAGCGAGGCGACCAACGTGTCGCACATCGAACGGGCATGTTCGATCAGGCTCACATGACCTTCGTGGAGGAAACCCATGGTGGGGACGAGGCCAATTCTCCCGGAGACGAGCGCCCTGGTTTCGGCGAAGGTGCCAATGGTCTTCACAGCATGTCCTCGTACTCGTGGAGGCGCCCCGAGATACGCGCCAGCGCCCGGACGAAGGCCAGGAAGGCACCCCGCCACTCCGGAGCCGATTCAGAAACCGCTTCGATTTGGCGATGGACGGTGTCGTTGTCTCCGCGAGCCACCGGCCCGGTGAGAGCAACGCGCGGTCCAAGGTCGAAGACGTTGGAGATCACGGCCTCGCTGAGCGGCCGGGCAGCCGCGAATGGAACACCGGCCGCGGCGAAGAGGTCCTCGGCGAGGGCCAGAGCGGCAACCGGGAAGTTGGCGGCGGCAGCGGCAGCAGCGTGATAGACGGCCCGGTGCTCATCGGCGAGGTCGAAAGCGTGCATCCCAAGCGATCCGGCGAGGAGCACCAGGAGAGCGTGCAGTTCGAGGTCAGAGGCCGTCAGAGCCACCCAGGCGCCAGGAAGACGCTTGGCCCCTGCATCTGCGTCAGGCAGCGTCTGAAGGGGATGGAAGGCACCCACTCGCACTCCAACGTGATCTAGGGGCACGAGAACCGACACCGGCTTCATCCCCGATACGTGGACAGCGTTGTCGATGTCGCCCACAGCGGGCACCAGCTGCCCGGCGACACCGCCGAGCTCGTCGTCGCGGACGGCCACGATGAGCAGGTCAGCAGGCGGGAGAACGGTGCCGACGGCAAGGGGTTCGGCACCGACTCGCTCAGCGAGGCCCGCCGCCGCCGCAGTGGTGCGCCCAACAATGGCAGCAACATCATGAGAGGCGGCATCGGCTGCCAGGGCGATTGCGCCTCCGGCGCGTCCTGGCCCCACAACCACGATTCGCATGAGATGTGCCTCCAGTCCGAGGTACCGGTGCGGCGGGAAGTCTAGGGGTGGGTGGTCAGCCCAGGAACAGGTCCATGATCCACCACAGCGCGACTGCGAGCAGACCGGTGGTCAGGAATACGGCGATGTACGACGGTGCAGCCATCTCGGGATCGGTGAGCCTGCCCCGCGACTGCACGAGCGATCCATCGGGGTAGCGGGCATCGGGCCACACTTCGGCAAGAGGCTCAAGGACGAACGGGCGACGCGCCAACTCCGGATGCGGGATGGTCAAACCGGGCTGGGCGATCTGCCGGTCTCCGAACAGGAGGATGTCGAGGTCCAGCGTGCGGGGGCCCCACCTCTCGTCCCGGACCCGGCCCTGGGCCAATTCGATGGTCAGACATTCGTCGAGAAGGCGTCGAGGCTCGAGGTTGGTGTCGAGGACTGCGACAGCGTTGAGATAGCGGCCCTGGCCAGGAGGGCCTCCGACCGGTTCTGTCTCGATCGGCGCCGACACCGCAACAACGGTGCCGAGTTGCCCGAGAGCGGTGACCGC
>JABDMN010000049.1 GCA_013001485.1 Acidimicrobiia bacterium | reverse complement strand
GAATAATTGCGGAATAGGTCCTTTGGGTTCAAAACCAGAACCACCTCTAATCTGCGTTTCCGCAGTTCAGAGGCGGTTCTTCGGTCGGGCTGACAGGATTTGAACCTGCGACCCCTTGACCCCCAGTCAAGTGCGCTACCAAACTGCGCTACGCCCCGTGCCGGACGGCTTAGGTACTCTATTCCTCGACGAGCTGCAAGAGCTCTAGGACTTCCTCTCGGACCTTGTCGAAGACGGCGCGTGCCCTGGCTGGGACCTCAGCTCGCTGCGATTTGGCGTTCTTCAGGCCTTTCGCGAGCTTGCGTCGAGCACCAGCGATGGTGAAGCCCTCCTCGTAGAGGAGATCTCGAATCGCCAGCACATGTTCGACGTCCTTGCGAGCATAGGTTCGCTGACCGGACTTGCTCTTCTGCGGTTTCAGGGACGAGAACTCGGTCTCCCAAAATCGCAGGACATAAGTCTCGACCTCGGCAATATCCGCTACTTCCCCGATGCGGAAGTACTGTTTGTCGGGGATGCGGGGATCCACCGGGCGCTAACTGACCGGTTCGCCGTTCAGGGCGCTCTTGAGCACCTGACTCGGCTTGAAGGTAAGGACCCGACGAGCGGAGATGGTGATTTCTTCGCCAGTCTGCGGGTTTCGGCCGATGCGTGCCTTCTTCTCGCGGACTACGAAGTTCCCGAACCCAGAGATCTTGATCTTCTCGCCGAGCTCGAGGGTCTCTTTGATGGTGTTGAACACGGTCTCAACGATCTCGGCAGCTTCCTTCTTTGAGAAACCACCAACTTTCTCGTAGACCGCCTCAATGATGTCGGCTTTGGTCATCTTAGCCATCGTCCCGAACTCCGTTCTCGATTCATTGGAAATGCGGCGACCCGCTAACTTCCTAAGATTACCACAGCTTTCCCGGTCGGCGGGCAAGCTTCCGGACGCTAACCCCCGGATTTTTCAGGCCTGCCCTTTGCAAAGAGCTGCCCGCAAGTACCCGAGATCTCTCCACGCGACCGGCGACCGCGAGGTCCCGGGCACGGGTAGGCAGACGCTCGAACCGGTCAGCGCTGCTGGGCGTCGAGCTCGGCGAGCAGTTTGTCGACGATGGGCTGGTGGGCCTTGTCGACTTCTTTGTCGGTCAGAGTTCGGTCGGCGGCCCGATAGGTGATGGACCACAACAGGCCCTTCTTGCCTTCGGGCACGTACCTGGCGTCCCGGAAATCCTCGAGGATCTCGACCCGCTCGACCAGGGCCTCGCCAACCGCGTCAATGATCTCACGGACCCGGGCGGCCGGGACCTGGTCGCTCACGAAGAACGAGATGTCGCGAGTGACCGCCGGGTGGTTGGCAATGGTCCGCATCTGTCTGCGGGGCAGAGCCAGGTGATGACCGAGCTCGAGCTCGAAGCCGAACACCGGCACCTCGATCTCGAAGTCCGCGCGAGTGGCGGGATGAATTTCACCTATGGTCCCTACGACCTCGCCCTGCACCGCGATTTGGGCGCCAACCCCCGGGTGCAGATGATCGACCTCGGTGGTCGCCAGCAGCGTGGCATCGACGTCCAGCGCTTCGAACAGGCTTTCCACCGCGCCCTTGAGGTCGAAGAAGTCGACCGCCGGGGACGCCGCCAGCCACCCGGGCCGTGCTCCGCACAGGACTCCTGCGATGTGCAGGGGCTCGTCGGGCAGGCTCGAGGAGCTGGGCAGGAATACGGTCCCGACCTCGAACAGGCCGACGTCGCGAATGCCGTATTTGAGGTTGCGCGAGACCGCGCCCAGAAGGTTGGGCAGGAGCGCGGTGCGCATCACCGACTGCTCCAAAGTCATCGGGTTCTTGAGGGAAATGGGCGAGGCTCGGCGATCGCCGTCGGGATATCTCATCGCCGCGACCCGGGCTGGGGAGGTGAAGCCGAAGGTAATTGCCTCGCTGAGGCCAGCTGAGGTGAGCGCCTCGCGCACGGCCCAGCGGGGGTCGCCGCCGGTCTCCGGGGAGTGGGTGGTGGCCGGCAGGGTGGCCGGCACGTTGTCGTAGCCGTGCAGCCGAATCAGCTCCTCGATGAGGTCGACCTCGCGGCTCAGGTCGCCGCGGTAGGTCGGGACCAGCACCGCCAGCTCGTCGCGGTCGCCGCTGGCTTGCAGTCCCAACCGATCAAGGGTCGCCTTGGCCTCACCGGACTCGAACTCGACCCCGGTTAGCTGGGTGGCCCGGCTCACTCGCATGGTCACGGCAGTGGGCTCGACAGGGCTCGGATATACATCCACCGCTCCGCGAGCGACCCTGCCGCCACCGAGCTCGGCGATCAGCTGGGCCGCGCGCTGCGAGGCCCGGTCGGCCCCGGCGATGTCGACGCCGCGCTCGAAGCGGTGAGACGACTCGGAGTGCAAACCGAGGCGGCGTCCGGTCCGGCGAATACCGATGGGCTCGAAGCTGGCGGCTTCCAGCAGGACCCGGCTGGTGCCGTCGTTGACCTCCGACTCCAGTCCGCCCATGACCCCGGCCAGAGCCACTGGACCCTCGCCATCACAGATGAGCAAATCGCTTGGGACCAGCTGGCGCTCGATGTCGTCGAGGGTCTTCATGGTCTTGACCGCATCGTCGGCCGTTTTGACCACGATGCGCTGACCGCGAACTGCGGCATAGTCGAACGCATGCAGGGGCTGGCCGAGCTCGAACATCACGTAGTTGGTGACGTCGACCAGGTTGGATAGCGGTCG
>JABDMN010000005.1 GCA_013001485.1 Acidimicrobiia bacterium | reverse complement strand
GGCACGACCCGTGTAGGGGTCGGCTACTGAGCGAAGCCCACTCACGGTCCCGAATGACGTGAAGGGCTCGGTGAGGAACCCCGCATCGACAGCGCCCGACTCGATGGCCGGGATGATCTCGGGGAAGGACACTTCCACGTACTGCACGTCGATATCCAGGCCTTGTTCCGCGATCAGGTTCTCGATTGTGATGTCACCCACGTTGCCGATGGTGTTGGTGGCAACGGTCCTTCCATCGAGGTCTGTCAGCGTCTGGATGGGGGAGTCGGCGGTGACGAAGACGCCGCCCTGGCCGTCACCCAGCCAGGTTCCGTTGGCAACCACCGTCAACGGTGCGCCATTGGACACCGCGGCGGCCACGGAGAGCCAGTTGTTGAAGCTCACCTGGATATCGCCGGACAGCAGCAGCTGGGCTGCGACTGGCCCGCCCTGCACGACCTCAACGGTCACATCGAGACCCTCCTCGCTGAAGTAGCCCTGTTGATCTGCGTAGAAGAGGGGCGCGAAGTCAACGAGGGGGAGCGCTCCAGCGATGATCGAGGTCTGTTCGGGCTCGGCATCGCCGCCGCATGCGGAGGCGATCAGGGCGAGCGCGACGACGGTCAGGGTAAGTGTTCTTTTCATGGCTCTCTTCGGTCGGCTGGCTCGGACTCTAGGAAACCTCGGATCCTGAGATGAACTCACATGAGGTTGGCCGAACGCGGGTAGGCGATTGCCGGGTCGGTGAGCACGTTCACCACCGAAACACCGGCTGCCGACAACGACTCCTCCAAAGCTGGACGAAGCTGTTCGGGAGAGGTGACGAAGTGGCCCGTGGCCCCAAGGGACTCGGCCAGCTGGTCGTAGCGGGTGCCGGTTTGTAGATCCGCAGCGACGTCGTAGCCATAGAAGGCCTGCATCGGGTGCTTCTCGAGGCCCCAGATGCCGTTGTTGCCGATGATCACGGTGACGTCGATGCCGTGGCGAACAAAGGTGTCGATCTCGATGCCGGCGAATCCGAAGGCACCGTCTCCTGCAAGCAGCACGATGCTCGACTCTGGGGCAGCGATGGCAGCACCCAATGCATAGCCGGGACCAGAGCCAAGACACCCGAACGGCCCGGGGTCCAGCCAGCGGCCTGGTTGCGGCGAATCGATGAAGCGTCCCGCGAAGCTCACGAAGTCGCCACCGTCACCGATCACCACGGTGTCATTGTCCAGCAGCGGCAGGAGGTCGTGATAGATGCGTGCTGGGTGCAGCGGTGCCCCGTCGGTTGCCATGAGGTCGCGATCCTCGAGGCGCTTGACGTGCTCGGCCGTTCGCAGCGTCTCGACCCAATCGTTGCGGTCAGCGTCGCTGATCGTCTCGGCGAGCGCGGCGAGCACGCCGGGGAGGTCGCCAACCGCAGCAGCAGCAATGTCGACATGGTCGGCGACGCCTGCGGCATGATCGACGATGTGGACAACCTTGGCCGACCCGAACTGGCCAAAGCCAAGCCTGAAGTCGAGGGGAGTTCCGACCACGACCACAAGGTCGGCGCTCTTGAAGGCCACCGAACGGGCTCTCGAGAACGCCATGGGGTGTGTCGGAGCCAGGGTCCCGCGTCCGAGACCGTTGGCGAAGACGGGGATCGCTCCCTTTTCGGCGATTTGCCGTATGTCGACGTGAGCGCCCGCCAGCTGTACAGCGCTACCAGCCACGATGACGGGGCGCTCAGCGGATTCGATGAGTCCAGCGATCGATTCGATGAGGGCTGGGTCTGGAGCCGACTGCAGTGGGGGATCGATGTCGGGATAGTCGATTTCGGCGGGGCTCACCTGAACGTCTATCCCGGCGTCGATGAACACCGGGCCTTGCTTCGGCGTGCTCGACAGGGCCCACGCGTGGTCGACGACGTCGACGGCATCGGCCTGATCTGAGATCGTCGCAGCGTGCTTGGTGATGGGAGCCATGAGCGGGATGTGGTCGAACTCCTGGAGGCTGCCCTGGCCCCAGCGAAACGCCGGGGCGCGCCCTCCGATAACGACGAGCGGCGAGCCGTTCTCATATGCGGCAGTCACAGCCGAGACAGTGTTGGTTACGCCTGGCCCTGCGGTGACAACCGCCACCCCCGGACGACCGGTCAGCTTGCCGACAGCCTCTGCGGCGAATGCTGCTGTCTGCTCGTGTCTGACATCGATGAGTCGGACATCCTCCTTCACGGCGCCGTCGTAGATCGGAAAGACATGACCACCTGAAAGAGTGAAGAGAGCATCGACACCGTGACGAGTGAGGGCTTTGACGATGTGCTGGCCGCCGGGGAGGTTCATGGTCGAAATCTAGATCTCGTGACCGTGGGCGCGGACCCAGGCATGCATCGCTATGCCGGAGGCGACGCCTACGTTGATAGAGCGGGTTGATCCGTACTGGGTGATCTCGACAACTGACTCGGCGACGTCGAGCGCCTCTTCGGACAAGCCGGGGCCTTCCTGGCCAAACAGGAGAACGACGCGTTCAGGGAAGGTGAACGTCTCGATGGGGACCGCCTCGGGGATGATGTCGACTCCCACGATGCTCAGGCCGGCCTCGGCAGTCCACGCCCTCAGAGATGCGATATCGGGATGGTGCCTGACCTGCATGTAGGCGTCGGTGACCATCGCACCCCGGCGATTCCAGCGACGTTTGCCGACGATGTGTACACCGGCGGCGTTGAACGCGTTGGCGTTGCGGACGATCGTCCCGATGTTGAAGTCGTGCTGCCAGTTCTCGATGGCGACATGGAATGGATGCCGTTCGGTATCGAGCTGGGCCCGAATGGCCTCGTTCGACCAGTATCGGAAGCGGTCGACCACGTTGCGGCGATCCCCCTCGGCCAGGAGTTCGGTGTCGAGCCGCGGATCGTCTGGCCATGGCTCCGGATGCGGCCCCACGCCGACATGATGTGACATCAGCTCATCCTATGGCCGGTCGGATTCGCCTTCCGAATTCCTCCAGTTCCCAGGATTTGGTGCCGATCAACATCGCATGACCAGCGGATCGATCCATCGGCCGCTCGCTGTGGCTCAACACGCTGCGGGCCGACAGGCACGCCGCTCGATTCAGGTCTTGCGCCTGATCGTGGGGATGACCTTTGGCGTCGTGGGGTTCGCAGTTGCGGCCCGTGGCTATGCCAACTGGTTCGTGATGGCTTTGGCGGGTGCGATCGTCTCGATCGACGCCTCTCGCCGGATGGCGGCTGTTGATCCCGCCGACAAACGAGGGGCCTCGACCCTGGACATCACGGCGCTCGGCGCCGCTTCCCTTGCCTCTGGCATCTCACCGATGGCCTCGGCCCTCCCGGTCGCCTATGCCGCGGCGGGGATCATCTCGGGCGGGGGACTGTCGAAACGCCGCATTGGTCTGCTCTTCTACGGCGCGGCTTGGTCCTCTGTGCTTGCTATCGCAGCCGCCTCGTCGGATTTCAGGCCCAAGACTCCGAGTGGAAGCCTTGTCGCCCTGGTTGCGCAGGCGGGATTCCTCGTGGTCATCGGTGTGACCGTGATCTTGCATTCGCGG
>JABDMN010000403.1 GCA_013001485.1 Acidimicrobiia bacterium | reverse complement strand
ACGCGACAACGTTGCCCGAGGCCATCGAACTGCCGTACACAGACATTCCCGGATTCCCGACCCCACGAGTCGAAGGTCACTCGGGCTCGCTGGTATCGGCCATCGTTGCGGATCACCCGGTCCTCGTGTTTGCCGGAAGGGTGCACACCTACGAGGGGTGGGAGATGAACGAGGTCGTGTTCGGCGTCCGCACGGCCGCCATGGCCGGCTGCCGAACGATCGTGCTCACCAATGCCGCTGGTGGCGTCGGCACCCATCTCGAACCGGGCGACCTGGTGATGATCACCGATCACCTCAACCTGGCCGGCCGCACCCCGCTGCTTGGACCCAACGATGATCGACTGGGGCCGCGATTCCCGGATCAGACAACGGTGTATACGCCGAGGGTCCGCGACGTGATCAGGGAGGCCGCCTCCGCATCCGGAGTCCAGGTCAAGGAGGGCGTCTATGCCTGGTTCCTCGGACCCACCTACGAGACTCCTGCCGAGGTCCGCATGGCAGGCGCCCTCGGCGCGGATCTGGTCGGCATGTCGACCGTCCCCGAGGCCATTGCTCTTCGCCACATGGGAGTGGACGTCGGGGGCATTTCGCTGGTGACCAATCTGGCTGCGGGCATCTCCGACACACCGCTGAGCCACGACGAGGTCACCGAGACCGCGACACAGGCCCGGGAGCGGTTCACGGCGCTTCTCGACGATCTGCTGCCGCGCCTGGTCAGTTGAGGATCGTTGCGCTGCGGCGCGTACCTAGCATGAGATCTCGAGTCAGGTAAAGGAGTAATACCCCATGAGGATTGCGGTCTGCGCCAAGCAGATACCCGACCCGGCGACGCCATACGAACTGGATCCCGAGACCCACTTCGTCGTTCGTCCGGAGGAACAAGTTCTCGATGACACGGACCGATACGGCATCGAGGTCGCCCTACAGCTCGCCGACGCAGCAGAAGGAACCGTGACCCTGGTCTCGATGGGACCGGCCGGTTCGATGCAGGGCATTCGGCAAGCTCTCGCCATGGGCGCCGACAAGGCGATAGTCATCGACGACGACGGTCTCCGGGGCTCTGGTGCCCTGACCACAGCCCGGGTGCTCGCCGCCGCGATCGAGCGTGAAGGATTCGACCTGGTCATCGCCGGTACCGAATCGACCGACGGCTACACCGGAGTCGTGCCGCAACAGATTGCCGAGATTCTCGGAGTCCCGGCACTCACGTTCGCAAAGGCCTTCTCGCATGCCGACGGGAAGCTCCGGATCGAGCGCCAAACCGAGGTTGGCTACGACGTCGTCGAGGCCGAGCCGCCTGCCTTGATGACCGTCACCTCGGGTGTCGTGGAGCCCAGGTACCCCACGTTCAAGGGAATCATGCAGGCGAAGCAGAAGCCAGTGGAGCAACTGACCGCCGCAGACCTGGGGATCGACGGAGCGGGCCCCGCAGATGCCGGGCAGACGATTGCCTCGGTTTCGCAGGTTCCGTCACGTGAGGCCGGCGTCAAGGTCGAGGATGACGGTGAGGGCCACACCCACATCGTCGCTCTGCTCGAAGAACGGAAGGTGATCTGATGGCGATCTGGGTATTCAGCGCAGAGGTCGAGGGCGCACCGTCGCCCACCTCGCTCGAGCTGCTCACCAAAGCCCGCTCGCTGGGCTCGGATGTCGTTGCGATCTATCTGGGTTCAGCCATCGAGGAAGCCGCGACAGTTCTCGGGGCCCACGGTGCCACCGTCGTCAACCACCTACCGCCGAATGGAACTCTTCCTGCTGCGGGCGCCGCGGCAGCACTGGCCGACCTCGTCGCGGCGGAATCACCTGACCTGATTCTCTTCGGGATGGGCCCCGACGAACGGGACGTGGCCGGGCGGCTTTCGGCGCGCACCGGGTGTGCCGTCGTTGCCAACGCCATCGATGTCCAGGTGGGCGATGGCTCGATCGTCGTGTCGAACGAGATCCTGGGTGGAACGGTCCGGATCGACACCGAGGTCACCGACCGTCCGGCGCTGGTCATCTCACGTCCAAAGGCCTTCACGGCCGAGCCGGGCGACGCGACAAACGCAGCCGTGAACACGTTGACGCTGAGCGAAGACCGCGCCACGGTTGTCGAGAGCCACGTAGAGCAGTCCGAGGGTCCGGACCTGACGAAGGCAGAGGTAGTCGTTGCCGGCGGCCGAGGCCTCGGGGGTGCGGACAAGTTCGAGATGCTCGACAAGCTGGCAGGGATGCTGGATGGAGCGGTCGGCGCCACCCGCGCCGTCGTCGACTCTGGCTGGGTGCCGTACGCCTATCAGGTGGGGCAAACCGGCAAGACAGTGAAGCCGTCGGTCTACATCGCGGCAGGGATCTCGGGAGCGATGCAGCACGTCGTGGGCATGAAGGACTCAGGAACGATCATCGCGATCAACAAGGACCCCGATGCCCCGATCTTCGGACTTGCGGACCTTGGCATCGTCGGCGATGTGAACTCGGTGCTTCCCAAGCTCATCGAGGCGTTGGAAGCCCGCTGATCCTCAGACAGGCAGCTGGTGATCGGATAGCTTCTCCAACACGGCAATCCGTCGTGCCGCTCCACGTGTGGGAGCCGGCGCCGGTTCAGGAAGTGCGCCCGAAATCCACCATGCCGCCAGCGCTGCGACAAACCCGGCCGCCGACAGAGCCGGAGGGCCGGTGACGAGCCCGACGATGACAGCACCCGATCCAGCGACGAGCAACAGCCAGCCGAATACCTGAAGCACGCGGCGGCCCGTCGTGTTCTTCCAACCGGTTGTCAGTTCTCGCTCCATTGAGAGGCGATCGACAACATCGACCGAAGTCTTGAGCACTGTCCCCTCCTCCCCATCACCATACGACGCGGCTCCAGCCGGCCGCAGAGTTGGTTTTCGCGCTCAGAGAGAGTCGGGCCCGAACGAGTCGGGTAGCACTTCTTCGAACGGAATTGAGCGGACCGCACCAGGCCCGGCGCCAACGATCACTCGCTTCACGCCGAACTCGACCATCATCTGTCGACAGTTGCCGCACGGCATGCAGGCGTCGTCATCGAGGCACCCGACGGCGACCGTATCGATGCTGCGCACACCGGCCGCAGCCGCAGTACCAATGGCCACCGCCTCGGCACACAGCGTTGACGGAAAGGCAGCATTCTCGACGTTGGCGCCGGCGAAGCGACTCCCGTCTTCTGCGACAACGATGGCACCAACGCGGTATTCGCTGTACGGGGCGTACGCGTTCTCGGCCGCCCGCATCGCCTCGGCGTAGAGATCGGCGTCGCTCACTCGGCACCCACCAGGGCATCGACGAATGGGACGGGATCGAATGGGATCAGGTCATCAACGCCCTCCCCCACTCCGATCAGCTTCACCGGGATGTCGAGCTCTCGCTCGACCGCGACCGCGACGCCACCCTTGGCGGTTCCATCGAGCTTCGTCAGAACGATGCCGCTCACAGCGACGGCCTCGGTGAACGAGCGAGCCTGGGCAAGTGCGTT
>JABDMN010000386.1 GCA_013001485.1 Acidimicrobiia bacterium | reverse complement strand
GTCGACCGCACCGTTCGTCAGGCCGCCAAGGAAGCACTGAAGGGTCTCGGATGAGCGAAAACGAGACCCGGAACTTTCTCAAGGCGTTGCGGCGGATGACCCGCCAGGTTTCGCTCTACCCCGAAGGACACCCACTGACTGACGAGGCAGGCACCATCCTCGAATCGACGACATTGGCTCTGCTCGGTCACGAGCCCGAGGCAGTGCTTGCCATCAACGAGGACTCGTTCTACCTCGACCGCTCGCTGCTTCCCCACACGTCGTTGGAGCACAACGGGATCCTGCGAGAGTTGCAGGCTCGTGCGATCAACTCGATCAGCCTGAAGAACCCGGTGTCTCCCGGCGACTTGTTCGACATGTCTGCGTTCATCGCTGGGGTGTCGGACGACATACCGGCCGGAGGAACGATCCGCTTCAACGAGAACCCGCTGTTCCGGACCTCGCTCGACAACTCGGCCATGAACTCGTTGCGACGGTCGTACGCAGGCGGCCTCGATGCGCTGCGTGCCGCGACCACCCGCATGTCCAACGACGCGTCGTTCGACATGATCAACGTGGTGAAGTCGGTGCAGGGTCTGTTGAGCACGAGCCTCGATCACTCGTCGGCCACGCTGCTATTGACGACCGTGAAGAGTCACGACGAGTACACCTTCTACCACTCGCTCAACCTGTGCATCATGTCGCTGGCACTGGGCAAGTTCATCGGGCTCGGAGACGATCAGCTCGTATTGATCGGCGCCGGTGCCGCCCTCCACGACATCGGCAAGACGCGGGTTCCCGCCTCGATTCTCAACCACCCGGGTCGGCTGTCGGCTGACCAGTGGAAGGAGATGAAGACTCATCCCCAAGAAGGCGCGACGGCGATCATGGCCGCCGGCGGCGACGCCCACGAGGTGACTGCCACCATCGCTTTGGAACACCACGCCCGCTACGACGGCTCTGGCTACCCGGGAAATGGCGACTTCCCGTCGGCACCTCACGCCTACTCAGCGCTCGTCTCGGTGATCGATGTCTACGACTCGATCACGACCCGGCGGCCGTATCGGCGCGCCGGGACACCGAGTGAGGCGCTCGACGTGGTGTTGCGCGGCTCGGGTACCGATTTCCACCCCGACATGGTGCGGGCCTTCATCGAGATGATGGGTATCTACCCGCCGGGTTCGCTGCTTCGGCTGGACACAGGAGAGATCGCCATGGTCACCAGCCGCCCGGCCGGCAACTTCTCCGAGCTCGACGCTGTCGTGGCGGTCACGGCCTCGGGAGAGAAGATCGAACCTGAGCCGCTGCGGCTGGAGGTCGACCGTGTCGTCGGCCAGCTGCTGCCCGACGAAGCCGGCGTCGATCCGGCGACCTTGCTTGGACAGGACGGTGTCCAACACCAGGTGTTCGACTAGATCGGACTGTTTGTCACCGGCGTCCTCTACGGTGCCAGCCATGGATGTAGAGGTCGTTCGGAGCGCCCGCCGCAAGAAGACGGTCCAAGCCCGCGTGGTCGACGGGAAGCTCCGTGTCTCCATCCCGGCGACGATGACCCGGGATGAGGAAGCACACTGGGTCGACGTCATGCGCGAGCGCGTGCTCCGCAAGTCGATGGTGGGTGAGATCGATCTCTCGGTTCGGGCAGAGCTTCTGGCGACCCGGCTCGGGTTGGAGCTACCCCGGACCATCGAGTGGTCGGAGCGGCAAAAGACGCTGTGGGGGTCGTGCACCGTCGCCGACGGCGCCGTTCGGATTTCGACGCGAGTGTCCGGCTACCCGCCCTGGGTCGTCGACTACGTGATCGTTCATGAGTTGGCGCACCTCAGCGTTGCTAATCATTCGAACGCGTTCTGGGAGATCGTGTCGCGTTACGAGCATGCCGATCGGGCTCGGGGCTACCTCGAGGCCAAGTCAGACGGTCTGTGATCGCCGCGGGCTGATCACGGCGCCCAGGCATCGGTGGACATGGCCAGGACTCTGGGCTCACCGCTCTCGTAGGTGACGTACACGTACCAGGCGTACCAGTCGATACCGCTGAACTGAGGGTTGTCTCCGGGATCGTGGAACGCGACGAAGTGGGCGTTCTTCAGTTCGAACGGGACGATGAACTCGGGGAGATTGCCGTTGCCGCCGGGGATCACCTGGTCGTAGGCCACGAGGCGGTCGTCGTCGGTGTAGATGCCGACGAACGGCTCAGCGATGGCGCGGCTGAACGTCCACTCCGGGACCTCCGAGATGTCGGCGGCGTTCGATCCCCACTTCCGGGCTTGCGTGCTGGTGGTGAGAGATGCGACCTGATCGGGAGCGAAACGGTGCCGGGTGCCGAAGTAGTCGATCAACAAGCCACGACTCGAAACAACGTCCTCGAGGCCGGCGCCGAACACGAACGCCGAGGCGAGGGCGTCGATGAGGTCGTCGACCTCGGAGTCTCCGAGGAACTCGTTGTCGGATGTGTCGTCGATCACGAAGTACGAGTTCACCCACCCTGTGCCGATCGGAATCTCGACCTCCAGCCATACAGAGCCATCGATGGTCTCGCTCTTGAACGTGAGTGGAATCGAAGTGGCCTGAGGATCCAGGGCGCCGATGATCGGGAACTCGACCCCGGCGCCATCCCGCACATTGAGCACATCGTCTGCGCCCACGAACACAACCGCCACGGTGTCGCCACCCTCGGCGGAGACCATGTCGTCGGTCGTCCATCTTTCGATGACTCGACGCCACGTGTTTCCGCTGTCGTCCACAAACACGACCTCACTGCCGTCCTTGATGGCGCGGGTGGGACAGCCGTCGATGGTGCTGGTGTCAGGCCAGGTCAGCTGGTGATCGCGCCCGACGGCAACCTCAGCACCTCCACCCGAGCACGTCACGCCGACCCAACGGTCGTGCCAGGTGGTGACGAGGTCGAATTCCAGGTCCACGGGCGTCCAGGTCGAGGCGTCGGGGGAGTGCCACCAGCGGGGCCCTTCGCTTGTGTAGGTCGTCGCCCTGATCAGGAAGCCGTCGGGGCCGAGAGCTTCTGCGAAGACGAACTCGAGATCCTGGATCTCGTACTCGACTCTTTCCCAGTCGAATCGGAGGCTCTCGCTCATCCAGGCGACGTCGTAGAGACCACCGCCCGGGCCAGCCCCGAGGCCGTAGAGAACTATCTGTCCCTGGCTGACTTCTACGCGGCGAACGATCTCGTTGACACCGGGAAGCTGGCGTGCGGTCCAGCTGTCCCCATCGGTCGACGTCCAAACAAGAGGCATTGGCTGGCCGCCAAGCCGCGCCCAGCCGCCGATCACGATCACGTCGCCGGCCATGGCGATCGATGCGAGGCCGACGGTGCCCGCCGACTGCACCAGCTCTGGGGTCCACAGCAGCGTCGACGCTGAACGGCCGCCGGCGTTTGCTGCTGTGTCCAACACGTCGACTTCGAGCGTGGTTCTGGACCAGGCCAGGCCGTCAGATGACGAGAACAGGACGCCGGATGCACCAAGCGATGTGCCCTCGGTGGTGACGATGAACTCGGTCCCCGTCCACACCACGCCGGTCGGATCGAGGAAGTCCGAGTCCAGGACGAACGCATCGAGGTTGATCGGATCCCAGGCAGCGCCGTCGGTCGATGTGAGGATGGCGGGCCGCACGCCCGACACCCCCGGGACCTTGTCGAACCAACCGACGGCGACGGAGCTTGTCGGTCCCTGGGCGATGTCGAACGGGATCACACCGTCGGGCAGTGAACCGGCCACGGCGAAGCTGACTGCCTGGGTTGGCGAGGCGGGGAGTGTGGTGGTGGTCGTTGTTGTTGTTGGCACCGTTGTCGTGGTGGTTGGCGTTGTCGTTGCCGGTGTTGGCACCGTCGTTG
>JABDMN010000381.1 GCA_013001485.1 Acidimicrobiia bacterium | reverse complement strand
TTGAGGCAGAGGCTCTGCATCTCCTTCACCAAGACCTTGAAGGACTCGGGGATGCCCGGCTCCGGAATGTTCTCGCCCTTGACGATTGCCTCGTAGACCTTCACGCGGCCCCGGACATCGTCGGACTTGATGGTCAACAGTTCCTGCAGTGCGTAGGCGGCGCCGTACGCCTCGAGTGCCCACACCTCCATCTCACCGAATCGCTGGCCACCGAACTGCGCCTTACCGCCCAACGGCTGCTGGGTGATCATCGAGTAGGGGCCGGTCGACCGGGCGTGGATCTTGTCGTCCACGAGGTGGATCAGCTTCAGGATGTAGACGTAGCCGACGGTGATCGGTGAGTCGTAGGGCTCACCCGAGCGCCCGTCGTACAACTGGGCCTTGCCGATCCTCGAGACGAGCTTCTGTCCGTCCCTGTTGGGATTGGCCTTCTCCAGCAGGTTGAGAATCTCGTCCTCGTGGGCGCCGTCGAACACTGGCGTTGCGACCTTGGTCCACGCCTTGGCGCCCTTGGAGATGTCTGTGGTACCCGAGAACGACTCCCAGCCCTGGGCAGCTGCCCAGCCGAGGTGAGTCTCGAGGACCTGCCCCAGATTCATGCGGGACGGGACACCCAGCGGTGACAGGATGATGTCTACGGGGGTTCCATCCTCGAGGAACGGCATGTCCTCCACCGGGAGGACCTTGGAGATGACTCCCTTGTTCCCGTGCCGGCCGGCGAGCTTGTCGCCTTCGGAGATCTTCCGCATCTTGGCGACGTACACCCGCACCAGTTCGTTCATGCCGGGAGGCAGGTCGTAGCCGTCTTCTCGGCTGAACTCCTTGATGGCGATGGCCTTACCTGTCTCGCCATGAGGCACCTTGAGCGACACGTCTCGGACCTCACGGGCCTTCTCTCCGAAGATCGCCCGCAGCAACCGCTCCTCAGGGGTCAGCTCGGTCTCACCCTTCGGGGTGACCTTGCCAACGAGATAATCGCCCGGGCCGACCTCGGCACCGATGCGAATCACGCCGCGGTCGTCGAGATCGCGCAGCACCTCTTCGGCGACGTTGGGGATGTCACGAGTGAGCTCCTCGGCCCCGAGCTTGGTGTCGCGGGCCTCGATCTCGTGCTCGTCGATGTGGATGGAGGTCAACATGTCCTCCTTGACGAGCCGCTCGGACACCACGATGGCGTCCTCGAAGTTATGGCCCTCCCACGGCATGAACGCAACCAGCAGGTTGCGGCCCAGCGCCAACTCACCGTCTTCTGTGGACGGCCCGTCGGCGAGGATGTCGCCCACCTTCACGTTCTCGCCCTCTACAACCAGCGGCTTCTGGTTGATGCAGGTGCCCTGATTGGACCTCTCGAACTTCTTCAAATTGAAGGTGTGCTTCTTGTTCTTGCCCGACTCCTTCACAGTGATGTGATCACCGGTCACCTCGACCACCTCGCCCGCCACCGGGGAGATGATCACGTCGCCGGAGTCGACGGCCGCACGGCCTTCGACGCCGGTGCCGACCAAGGGCGAATCGGAGCGCAGGAGCGGAACGGCCTGGCGCTGCATGTTGGAGCCCATCAGGGCCCGGTTGGCATCGTCGTGCTCGAGGAAGGGGATCAGCGAGGTCGCCACTGACACCACCTGCTTCGGAGACACGTCCATGTAGTCGATGTCCTTGGGCGCCACGGTGTCAACGTCACCACCGGTCTTGCGCACCAGGACCCGGGAGTCTGCGAACGACCCGTCGTCCTTCAACTTGGCGTTGGCCTGGGCGATGACGTGCCCGTCCTCCTGGGCGGCTGTGAGGTAGTCGACCCTCTTGGTGGCCTTGCCCTTCACGACGCGGCGGTACGGCGTCTCGATGAAGCCATATCGGTTGACCTTGGCGTAGGAGGCCAGCGATCCGATGAGGCCGATGTTCGGACCCTCAGGCGTCTCGATCGGACACATCCTGCCGTAGTGAGATGGGTGGACGTCGCGAACCTCGAATCCGGCCCGCTCGCGGGACAGACCGCCAGGACCGAGCGCCGAAAGGCGGCGCCTGTGGGTCAACCCGGCGAGGGGGTTCGGCTGATCCATGAACTGGCTCAGCTGGGACGTCCCGAAGAACTCCTTGATCGAAGCCACAACGGGGCGGATGTTGATCAAGCTCTGCGGCGTGATCGCCTCGGGATCCTGGGTGGTCATCCGCTCACGGACGACCCTCTCGAGGCGGCTCAGGCCGACTCGGATCTGGTTCTGGATCAACTCACCGACGGTGCGCACACGGCGGTTACCGAAGTGGTCGATGTCGTCGGTGCGATAACCGTCGGTGCCTTCGGCGAGGTTCACCAGGTACTTGAGTGCACCGAGGACGTCATCGTCGGACAACAGGCCGTGCTCGTCGATGCGGTACTGGTCGAGGCTGATCCCCTTGCGGTCGAACTTCTGGTCGAGCTTGTAGCGCCCCACCCGGGTGAGGTCGTAACGCTTGGGGTTGTAGAACAGCGTGTTGATGAGGTTCTTGGCCGACTCGACCGTGGTCAGCTCGCCAGGGCGCAGCTTCCGGTACAGATCGACGAGGGCCTCGTCGCGGTCTGACGTCGGGTCCTTCTCGAGGGTGTTGGCGATCAGCTCTGACCCGTCGAAGAGGGCAAGCAACTCCTCGTCTGTCTCGGCGAACCCGAGAGCACGCAAGAAAGTCGTCACGAACTGACGGCGCTTGCGGTCGACGCGGACGCCAACCGTGTCCTTCTTGTCGACATCGAACTCGAGCCACGCGCCGCGACCAGGGATGACCTTGGCGGAGAAGACGTCACGGTCCGACGTCTTGTCGATGGACTGGTCGAAGTAGACACCGGGGCTACGCACGAGCTGGGACACCACGACCCGCTCGGTGCCGTTGATGATGAACGTCCCGTTGGGTGTCATGATCGGGAAGTCGCCGAGGAACACCTGCTGCTCTTTGATCTCACCCGTCTCGCGGTTCATGAACCGCGCCGTCACGAACAGCGGCTTGGAGTAGTTCGAATCCTGTTCCTTGGCATCCTCGATGCTCAGGAGCGGATCACCGAACCGGTGCTCGGTCAATTCCAGAGCCAGGTTCCCGGTGAAGTCCTCGATCGGCGAGATCTCGTCGAAGATCTGCTTCAGACCGCTTTCGAGAAACCAGTTAAAGGACTCGTGCTGGACTTCCAGCAGGTTGGGAAGCGGAAGGACTTCCGGGATCTTTGCGAACGACAGCCTGTTGCGCGCACGGGCCAAGGGGTCCTCCTCGGGTGATGGAAAAGCCGGGACGTGGAGGAAACCCCCGTAATCCCGGGCTCGATTGGGTGAAAGTGGTGGTGCCGACTACCGGTTTACAGCTGCATCCAGAAATGCAGAAAGGACAGGATAGCACAAGCTATCCCGACCGTTTTCGGGCCTCGCGAAAAGCGTCTTCAATTGACTGCGACCATACAACGAGGCCGCGGAATGTGTCAAGGGTTTACGACGCGGCGAAGGGGCGGTGAGACCGCCCCTTCGAGTCGCTGTGTCGCCGGCTACTTGAGCTCGACGGTGGCTCCTGCTCCCTCGAGCTTCTCCTTGGCGGCGTCGGCCGCATCCTTGGCAACGCCCTCGAGAACCGGTGACGGTGCACCGTCGACGATCGCCTTGGCCTCTTTCAAGCCGAGACCGGTGAGGCCACGCACCTCTTTGATGACCGGGATCTTGTTGTCCCCCACCACAGCGAGGATGACGTCGAACTCGTCCTTCTCCTCTTCAGCGGCACCGCCACCGTCACCGCCACCAGCGGGGGCGGCAGCGACAGCCATGGGAGCGGCTGCGGTCACGTCGAACTTCTCTTCGAAGGCCTTCAGGAACTCAGAGAGTTCCAGAACGCTCATCTCTTCGAATACGCCGAGGAGATCCTCGGTGGTCATGCTGGCCTTGGCCATGGTCTATTCCTCCTCGGCCGCTGCGGCCGGTTCGTCGTCGTCTGTGGTATCAGTCGTTTGATCTTCGGTGGGTTCATCGGCAGTTGCCGATTCGTCGGCTTCCTCCGCCGCAGCTTCCTCCGCGTCGGCTTCGGTCTCGGCCGCAGGGGCCTCCGCTTTCGAAGTCTCAGAGGACTCTGCTTCAGCTGCATCTGCTTCGGGAGCCTCAGCCGCCGAATCGGATGCGTCATCTGTCGCTTCAGCCGCCGCCTCTGGCTCGGGGGCAGGAGCCTCGGATTCTCTCTTGTCCAGCAACTGCCCGATGGCGTACGCGGCGTAGCGTGGCAACGCTGCCAACATCCCGGCAAGCTTGTACATCGGCGCCTTGAGCCCGCCGGCAAACTTCGCCAACAGCACCTCGCGGGGCTCGATCTTGGCGAGCTGGCCAACTCGTTCTGCGCTGAGGACGTCTCCGCCGAGGAGCCCGCCCTTGATGACGAGCCCGTCGTTCTCCCTCGCGAAATCGTCGAGGACCTTCGCTGCGCTCACGGCATCGGCCGCAAACGTCAGGCCGGTCGGTCCCACCAGGAACTGGTCGAACTCGGCGAGCTCCAGCTCGTCGGCCGCTCGCTTTGCGAGGGTCATCTTGACGACCTTGAACTCGGCGTCGGACCCACGCAGGCCACGGCGCAGCGACTGCTGCTGCTTGACGGAGAGACCGGCGTACTCAGCGGCGAAGACCGCGTCGGATTCCTCGATCCGTTCCTTGATCTCGGCGACGGCCTGGACCTTCTCGGGTCTTGCCATTCGTGCTCCTTGTCGTCTGGTGCACACCGGACCGGGGAACAAAACAGGCCCCCGGACACGAGACGTCGGGAGCCTTGGAAGGCGACCTGCGTTGGAAGGGTTTCCCCGTTATGCCTTGACGGCTCCAATGGTCTCGGGTCGGTATGCGGTTGTGGCCGGGATCGTAGGACCAGACGGCTGCAACGTCAAAGCGTCAAACGAACGCGACGAAGGGACCCATTCGTCCGGTTGAAGGCGGTTGCGTGCCAGACGGCGGGCCAGGATGCCATCTACACCTCTGCCATCCACATCGGCCAGGGTAGGGGCTGGCCATTAGGCGTGGATGGAGAATTTGTCCGCCCCGGAACGGTGGTGGATCGTCCTGCCACCGGATTCGCGGGTCCCCTCGTCGACCGGGAGTCTCGCGGACTGCGTCGGCGATGTCCAGCAGCCGCTTGGCAGGTCCTGGTTCAGCGAACCGACTTGGCGAGATCCTCGAGCTCACCCGAGTCGAGGCGCACTCCGGGGCCCATCGTGGACGAGATGACGACCTTCTTCACGTACCGGCCCTTTGTGGATGCAGGCCGCGCCCGCAGCACCTCATCGGAGACTGTGGCGAGGTTGTCGCGCAACTGCTCCTCGGTAAAAGAGACCCGTCCGATAGGCACATGAACGTTGCCGTACCGATCGTTCCGATACTCCACTCGACCCGCCTTGAAGGCGGCGACCGTGGCCTCGATGTCCTGGGTGACAGTGCCCGACTTCGGATTGGGCATCAGGCCCCGCGGCCCGAGAATCTGACCGAGCTTGCCAACCACCGGCATCATGTCGGGAGTGGCGATTGCGACGTCGAAGTCGAGCGACCCGCCCTTCGAGATCTCGTCGGCCATTTCCTGGCCACCGACGATGTCTGCAC
>JABDMN010000373.1 GCA_013001485.1 Acidimicrobiia bacterium | reverse complement strand
CCACGGATACCGCACGGCGGAACGAGGGGATCGAGTCCCCATTGATGAGGGTGATCCTGGCGCCGATGTCCCGAATGTCGCCAGCCAGGTCCTCGTTGAAGACCGCGACGGCGTCGGCGACCGGCTGGACAAGCGCTTGTGCCAGAAGAACCACATCCGAGGGCTCGTCGCTGAGGAGAGAGTCGTACAGGTCTTCGGCGACTGCCACCAGCGTGCCCTCGACGAGTTGGGAATCGAGCAGTGCAGACAGGGCACGGGTAGCGATCGGCTCGAGCAACGCTCGAGCGTCGGAACCCTCATCGGCGATGGCGTCGACAACGGCGTCGACGATGACATCCCGCGACGCCTCAGATCGCAGCGACTGGACACCGACATCCACGAACTCGGCAGGGCGAAACAGGGAGTTCATCCAGAAGCTGAGCACTGCTGCCAGAACTCCAACGGCGACCACGACGACGGGGACTATTCGACGCACTGGCCTAGTCAAGCCGACCTTGAATGCCGGAGCGGCCATCGGGGGCACCATGGCAACGCCGTAGACTCTCGCCCCATGAGTGATGGTTTCTTCCTGGGCGGTGCGATCGATGACGCCGGCGAGCGCACCGACAAGCAAGTTGAGTACGACAGCGGCGACCTGACCACGCACGGCGTGATCGTCGGGATGACGGGTTCAGGCAAGACAGGCCTGGGCGTGATCTTCCTCGAGGAGGCGCTACTGGAGGGCATACCCACCCTGGTGATCGATCCCAAGGGTGACATGACCAACCTCCTGCTGACCTTTCCCGATCTGCTGCCCTCTGACTTCGAACCGTGGATCGACGAGGCCGAGGCCAAGAAGGACGGCAAGACGACCGCCGAGGCTGCCGAGGCCACGGCCGACCTGTGGAAGGGCGGGCTCGAATCGTGGGGCATCGGTGGGGACCGCATCGACGAGCTCCGCGACAAGGCGGGCTTCACCATCTACACCCCCGGATCCGAGGCCGGCGTCCCGATCAACATCGTGGGCTCCCTCAGGAAGCCGGAGGGAGCTTTTGACGACAATGCGGAAGCCCTGCGCGACGAAATCCAGGGATTCGTCTCCGGGCTCCTGGGCTTGACGGGTATCGACGCCGACCCCATCAGCTCCCGCGAGCACATCCTGCTTTCGAACATCATCGAGCACGCGTGGCGGCAAGGGCTCGACCTCGACCTCGCCTCGCTCCTGGGTTTCGTTCAACAGCCGCCAATGCGCAAGCTCGGCGTCTTCGAGGTCGATACGTTCTTCCCCGAGAAGGACCGCACCGCGCTCGCCATGAAACTCAATGGGCTCGTGGCGTCACCCGCATTCCAGACCTGGTTGTCGGGCCCTGCGCTCGACGTCGGCAAGCTGTTGTGGGACGAGGCCGGCAAGCCGCAGGCGTCGATCCTCTACCTGGCCCACTTGTCCGAGTCGGAGCGCCAGTTCATCGTGACGTTGATCTTGTCGAAGGTCGTCACCTGGATGCGGAGCCAGCAAGGCAGCGGGAGCCTGCGCGCCATGGTCTACATGGACGAGGTGTTCGGCTTCGTGCCACCAACCGCCTCGCCCCCCGCCAAGACACCGATCCTCACCCTGCTCAAGCAGGCCCGGGCCTTTGGAGTCGGGCTGCTGCTGTCAACACAGAACCCGGTGGATCTGGACTACAAGGCGATGTCGAACGCCGGCACCTGGTGTGTCGGACGGCTCCAGACGGAGCGGGACAAGGCCCGCATCCTCGAGGCCCTCAAGTCGGCCAGGGGTGACGGCGACGTCAAGGCGCTCGATGCCGCCATCTCCGGGCTCGGCAAGCGCGAGTTCCTCCTCCACTCGACTCGCGAGGAGGAGCCGACGATCTTCGGAACGCGATGGGCGATGTCATATCTGCGAGGGCCGCTCACTCGCGACCAGATCGGCTCTCTGATGGCCGGCCGCGAAGCCCCGACACCGGCTTCCACCAAAGCCGTACCCCCTGCTGCGGCACCAGCGCCGGCGCCCGCCGTCACGGACGACGACGTCACTCCGGTCATGCCCAAGGTCGCTGCCGGGATCCCCGTCCGCTGGCTGACACAGTCGGCGCCGTGGGCGTCGCAGGTCGGTGCCAGTCCTGGCTCGACACGATTCCGGCCCGCGATTGCAGCGACAGTCGACCTGCTGTACGACGACACCTCCGCCAAGTTGAAGCACGACGAGAAGTGGGAGGCGGTGCTCAGCCCTCTGTCCGATGACATCGACCTCGATGCCCACTTCGATGTCGACCACGACGCCAGGGACTTCGCCGACGAGGCCCCGTCTGGAGCCACCTACGAGTTCCCGACGGCGGCGATCGGCACCAAGGCGTTCTTCACGAGCATCAAACGTGACCTGAAGGAGTACCTGTACCGCAACAGCACGGTCAAGGTGATGAAGAACCCGATCCTCAAGCTGTACTCCCGCGTCGGCGAATCCCCGGAGGACTTCCTGGAGCGATGCGACGAGGAAGCCCAGCAGCGAGCGGACGCCGACGCCTCCAAGCTTCGCGACAAGTACCGCACCAAAACCGACCGGGTACTCGACCAGCTGGCGACCGCTGAGCGACGGGTCGCCGAGCTCGAGGTCGACGTTCAAGGCTCCCGTCAGCGCGAAATGCTCGACGGCGCCGGGGCGCTCATCGGGATCCTCACCGGACGCCGCCGGACCAGGTCCGTCACGGGATCCGCACGTACTCGATCGGCGACGAGATCAAAGGAGCAGCGCCTTCGGACTGCCCAGGCAAAGGTGGACGACAAGGTCATCAAGGTCGACGAACTCGAAAGCGAGTTGACGGATGAGCTCGTCGAGATCAACGACTCATGGGAGGAAAAGGGCCAGGAGATCGAGGTGGTCGACATCGGGCTCGAGAAATCCGATATCCACGTCGATGAGGTCGCCCTCGTTTGGATTCCGGTCGACTAACCGCCCCGAATCAGGACGCAAGCAGAGTCGTGATCCGCCGATTGAGCGCGTCGAGGACGGCCTTCACCGTCGCTGTTTCCTGATCGGTGTCGGCAACCATGGCGGTGCCGACAAACATCTCGCCGGTCGCCTTCAAGCCGATCTGGGCCATGGCGACTCGCAACTCACCGAGCGGCGTGGTGGCGATGGCAGCGAGGTCGAGGTCAAGAGCACCGTCGGTTACCGCCTCGACCGCACGGAGGGTCGCTTCCCCGATCAATCGCGGTCGGTGAGTCTCGTCGGCGGGCCCCGAGGCTGAACCGCTGTGCTCCTCGTCGTTCCAGTCGAGAACGATGGTGACAGTCGACTCGGTGGCTTCTGTGCGTTCCGCGATCTTCACGATCGCTGGTCGTTGGCGCATCAAACGAGGTCTTGCTCGCGGATACCGAACGACGGGTGACGCAGCCGGCACAGTGCCAGCTTCTCGAGCTGCCGAATGCGCTCTCTGGTGAGGTTGAACTCCTCACCGATCTCCTCCAGCGTCCGGGGAACGCCGTCGTAGAAGCCGTAGCGGAGAGCGAGGATCCGACCTTCACGCTGCGGAAGGCGGTCGATCGACTTGCGCAAGCTGTCGGCGATGTCGAGCTCTTCGGTGACCCGAACCGGGTCGACGGCATCCTCATCCTCGATGAAGTCACCCAGCTGGGCGCCATCTTCGCCGACGGGCTGCTCGAGCGACACGGTGTCAGCCACCGACAAGGCCAGCTCGACCTTGTCTACTGACACACCGGCTTCCTCGGCAATCTCCTCGGGCTTCGGCTCACGCCCGAGCTCTGCTTTGAGCGAAGCCTGGGCTGCGCGGACGGCGGCGAGCGTGTCGTGGAGATGAACGGGAATCCGAACCGTGCGGGACTTGTCGGCAATGGCACGTGTGATCGCCTGCCGAATCCACCATGTGGCATAGGTGGAGAACTTGAAACCCTTGCGCCAGTCGAACTTCTCGACCGCGCGAATGAGCCCCAGGTTGCCCTCCTGGATCAGGTCCAGGAAGTCGATCCCGGAAGTGTTGGCGTAGCGGCGAGCGTTGGCAACCACCAGACGCAGGTTGGCGGTGAGGAAGGCGTCCTTCGCCTCGCGACCGTGCCGGACCTTGCGCTGCAACCCGATCTTCTCAGA
The DNA here is from genome assembly GCA_013001485.1 of Acidimicrobiia bacterium. Lineage (GTDB taxonomy): Bacteria > Actinomycetota > Acidimicrobiia > Spongiisociales > UBA5794 > JABDIW01. The sequence goes on along the minus strand of JABDMN010000373.1, from coordinate 2 downwards.
CC
>JABDMN010000358.1 GCA_013001485.1 Acidimicrobiia bacterium | reverse complement strand
GTGGCGTCCTCGTCCGACGTGGCTTCGGCGCCCCGGTTCAACTCGCCAGAGACTCGCCTCGCCTAGATGGAGTCCAACACGGCTTGTCGTCGTTCATCCAGTTCTTCGTCGGAGATCGCACCTTGGTGGTGCAAGTCGCGGAGAGTCTCTAGCTGCTGGCCAGCGTCCTTGCGGAGCTTGTCCCAGTACATGTACGCCCAGAAGTAGAAGAAGACGAACCCGCAGGCGGCGTTCGCGACGATGAGGGCACTGAAGAGTTGTGGCCCACTGTCCAAGCCCAGCCCGTCCGCTGTGTCGTGACCGAGGTCACCGAGGGTCTGTCAGATCGTTGGTGTAACTGATCTGGCTGGTCATTGTTGTTGGGGATCGTAGGGCCTCAGAGGAGGCGGCCTTCGAAGGTGATCGCGAAGGCGTTGAGGGCGGGCTTCCAGCGGTTCATCCAGCGTTCCTGGCCGCTGCCTTTCGGGTCGAGCGAACGCACGACCATGTAGAGGCATTTCATCGCGGCTTGCTCGTTGGGGAAGTGCCCACGGGCCCGGGTCGCTCGCCGGAACCTGGCGTTGAGTGACTCGATGGCGTTGGTCGAATAGATCACCCGGCGGATCTCGGGTGAGTAGTCCAGGAATGGGACGAACTCGGCCCACGCGTTGGTCCAGAGCGTCTTGATCGCCGGGTAGCGGTTGCCCCAGATGGTGTCGAACTCGTCCAGGCAACGAGCGGCGTCGGCCTCGTTGACGGCGGTGTAGATCGGTCGCAGGTCGCGGGCGAGCTTGTCCCAGTCGCGTCGGCCGGCGAGCCGGAACGTGTTGCGCAGCAGGTGCAGCACACAGGTCTGCACGACCGCCAGCGGCCAGGTCGCTTCGATCGACTCCGGGAGTCCTTTGAGCCCGTCGCACACGACGATGCAGACGTCGTCGACACCACGGTTCTTGATCTCGGTCAGCACCTGCAACCAGTACTTGGCGCCTTCACCACCGGAGCCGATCCACAGCCCGAGGATGTCGCGTTTGCCGTCAACGGTGACCCCGATGGCGGCATACACGGGCCGGTTGGCGACTTGGCCGTCACGGATCTTCACGACGATCGCATCGATGAACACCACCGGATAGACCCGATCCAGCGGCCGGTTCGCCCATTCGGCGAGCTCACCCAGGATCCGGTCGGTGATCTTCGAGATCGTCTCCCGGCTGATCGTCGTGCCATACACCTCGGCCAAATGGGCTTCGACCTCACCGGTCGTGAGCCCCTTGGCCGTCAGCGACAGCACCATTGCGTCGACACCATCGAGCCGACGCTGATTCTTGCGAACCGTCTGCGGCTCGAAGCTGCCGTCACGATCACGAGGCACATCCACCTCGATCGGGCCGACGTCGGTGATCACCGTCTTGGCTCTCGTGCCGTTGCGAGAGTTGCCGCCGTTGCGGCCCTCGACGGCATGCTTCTCATAGCCGACATGGTCTTCCATCTCGACCTCGAGCCCGGTCTCGAGGACCTGCTTGGTGAGATCGCTCAGCAGCCCTCCCGGGCCGACCAGGTTCTTGCCGTCCGCTCGTGCTTGGTCGACGAGCTGCTCCGCAAGCGACCGATCCGGCCGCTCCTCGCTCGTGTCGTCAGACGGTGCCTCCACCGCCACATCATCGTTGGTCATAGTTGATCTGTCCTTCTCGCCGAGCGGATCGCTCAGCGTGTCAGGCCAAACCAGTTACACCGCGGATCTGACAGTCCCCAGTCTTCGTGTAGACGTCGGCGCTGTTGGCCTTCGGCGCGACTGCCGAGTTGATGGAGTCCTGGAGCAAGGCCGTGCCTGCATCAATCTCGGCTTCGGTGTAGTAGCGGTCGTCGTGGGTGTGGTCGATGGTGTAACCGACCACGTCGACCAGGACATGAGCGTTGCCGGAGTCCGACGACGTCTCGAGCCAGATCTCGATCTTGCCGTCCGATGAGAGGTCGACGGTTGCGGCGTTGGGCTCGACCGTGCCCGGGAAGAAGTTCACGGTGCTGGTCGATGGTTCGCCGGTGGCGTCGGCGGATCGGAGCGCCAGGAAGCCGGGGTCGCTCGGGAACACGACGGTGACGTTGACGAGGACCGCGGTCGCGCCGTTGGGTACGACGGTCTCGGTGCCGGAGGGCGCCACTGGGACGTCGCCGGTCACCTGCAGTTCGCGTGGCGTGGCGTCGGCGAACCGGCCGGAGAGGCCGATGTTGGTGCGCGTGTCGAGGATGCGCTTGGCGTCGACGGTGACCGTCACCGGCTTGTCGCCGGAGTCGATCGCGGCGCTCGCCAGCCCGAAGCCGCCGGCTCCGAGCGAGACGGCCACCGCCGCGCCGATCGCACTCCAGCGTGTGCGCAGACCCGAGAGCTGTCGTGTCGACATGTTGATCCCCGTTCCCTTTGTGCCGAACCCTCTTGCCCGGCACGGAGGACCGTACGCACCGGCGGTGTTCCCGGCAAGAGACTTCTGCCACTCCCAACCCCGTTCTGCTCAGCAAGTTGCAGACCCGACCATGCAGGATGCTGTGCAGAACGGGTTGGCGGGATTCACGCCGCCCTCACCCCGGCCACCGACGGTGTGCCCTGCTCAGGTGGGATAGGTGAAGTCGATCGTGACGTCGTTGATCCACTCGCTGGCCGTCAGACAGACGTGGACGGCATAGTCCTTGGCCGAACTCGTCAAGGCATCCGTGA
>JABDMN010000348.1 GCA_013001485.1 Acidimicrobiia bacterium | reverse complement strand
CCCCCGACTCTTTGGTTGTGTCCTGTAGGACAGTGGGTCACTCAGGCAACTGGTACTCGCGACAGGTGCACTTCGGCACCGTGCAACCAGGCCCGTGGTGGTGTTCCTTGCGGGGATGCCCGCACTTCACGCACCGTTGTCTTCCCCCGTCGACGTGACGGGGGGCTTTCTTCATCGTGAGCGTTCTTTGGCAACGTTCACTGTGAGGTCACGCCCATCGACGTTCTGGCCGTTGAGTGCCTCGATCGCAGCCTTGGCTTCGTCGGGGGTCGCCATCTCGACGAAACCGAAACCGCGTGAACGGCCGGTCTCGCGATCGGTGATTACCGCAGCGCGGGTCACCTCGCCGTGGGCGGCGAAGAGCGACTCGAGGTCGGCGGACGAGGTGTTGAACGTGAGATTCCCCACGTAGATGTTGGTGGACATTCGTGCTCCTTAGCAATGAACCGTTAGGACTGACACCACGTCGAATCTGCTCGGAGCGCCGACAAGTCAGCGGGAACTTCACATGTTCTACGACGGCTCCGATGGACGGTCGAAATGACGGAGCAGGCGTTTGCGCTCAAAGCGCTGTGGCGATTGTACCCGATGACGGCCCCGCTGCGAACAGAGTTCTGAGCCAGAGGGAGGTCACTCCTGGTCGCGGCGCTCCTGGGCGTGGCGCTCGTGCTCCTTCTTGCGTTCACGCTCGTAGCGCTCCGCCGATTCCTTGCGCTCGCGTTCGTATCGCTCGCGGTCTTCTTTGCGTTGAGCCGCCTCGAGCTCGCGGGACTCGCGACGCTCGAGCTCGTTGGCTTCCCGGTCAGCCTTCCGGCGAGCCTTGCGCTCGCGCCTGGCGGCATCCTCTTGGTCGGTCATGCACTGCGCCTGTCACTTGGTTGCACGGACCATACAGGCGGCTGAGGTCCCATTCGCCGGGAGCCGACCGTCGGTGGCGATGCTCGGCGCACACCCTCGAAGCACGAGGTACTATCCCCGCACGCGACGCGGGGTGGAGCAGTCTGGTAGCTCGTCGGGCTCATAACCCGGAGGTCGCGGGTTCAAATCCCGCCCCCGCTACGAAATCAAACAACCCCGGATCGTTGATCCGGGGTTGTTCTGATTCTGGGCTCCTCTTCTCGCAAAGGACCGTCGTTCAGCGTTTGCGGGCGCAACGAGCTCCGGGTCCCCCACCGATCGACATGCCGAGACCGAGGGCGTACCCAAGGTCGTACCAGTTCCCTGAGTTGTGCACCTCGTAGATGTTCACGTTGTCCGTGAACAGCGAGATGACAAACGTGATTGGCGTGATCAACCCGTGCCACAGGCCCATCCAGAAGCCGGCGACGTCTCCATCGGGTGCGGCGACGTCCACTAACTCGTTGGCCCCGGCGGCACAGGCCGTCAGAAGTAGGGCCATCAGAGCAACTGCAATAGCCAACCGTTTCATGCATGCCTCCACGTTTCGGTGTCTTCGACCCTACGCACGCCACCTAAGGGCCGATGGGGCAGTTCGGCTCTTGCGGCCAGGACCCATCGGCGTAGGTTCGAAGGACAGCCGCGCGAGCTGGCCTCGCGCCGGCACCGAAGGGAGAACAGATGGGGAAACTCCAAGAATTGATTTCCGCTTCGCAGGACACCATGACCGTCAAGAGGGTCTTCGGTGAGCCAATCGAGAAGAACGGCATCGCCTTCATTCCTGCCGCGGCGATCCGCGGGGGCGGCGGGGGCGGCGAGGGCGAACCATCCGAGACCGCCGGCGCCGGCGCCGGCATCGGATTCGGGGTGATGGCGCGTCCTGTGGGTGGCTATCAGATCAAGGGAGACGAGGTCACCTGGGTCCCTGCTGCGGACACGACCCGTGTCATCATTCTCGGCGAGGTCGTTGCGATCATCGCTCTATTGGTGCTGCGATCCGTACTCCGCAAGAGGATCGCCAAGCACTGAGTCGACGCGTGGCCCCCGCATGAGGCCCAGCGTTCAGTCGTCGATGCCTGCCAGACGCTTGGCGTAGCTCTTCTTCGACTCCATATCCGTGGCGCGGGCGATCTGGATTCGCTGGGTCTGCGGTGACCCTGCACCGTGCAACGACTCGGTGAGATAGCCGACAGCATTGCGCCCCATCGTCATGTTCTCGATGAGTCGCAGCACCCGCATCCGGTTCTCGGTAGATGTCCCATCACGACCCTGGAGGTACTTGTCGAGCAGCGGTCGCAACTCGGGGTGGTTCCAGTCGGCCTCCGACGGAAGCGTCGTCACCAACCCCCCGGCGAGGTCCTGAGCGAGGCGCCCGATCTCGAACGGGAAACGCGTGACGTTGTGCTTGCACACGTTGGCAAGCATCTCGTCGGGCTCCCAGTTTCCTGCGGGGGTTTCCTCCGACTCATGCGACGCCGCCATCCCGGCTCCGTAGATGGTCTCGTTCAGGTGCGTCATCTCCACGAGCTTGTCGCGAATGTGGGACGCCTTGGCGGCACCGTTGTAGTCGGCGACCAATGCGGCGGCCCCAATGAGAACATCACCAACTCCGGTCTTGCACACGTAGCTTCGCCGGTGATACGTGGTGAACCGTTCCACGAGCTCGGCGGCGTACTCGAACTCACCGTCCATGAAGACGTGCTCCCAGGGAACAAACACATCGTCGAGGATGATCATCGCCTCCTGCCCTGCGTAGTCGGCGTTGCCGGCATCGATACCGGAACCGCCTTCCATGGCCCGGGTATCGCACGACTGGCGGCCATAGATGTAGGTGATGCCGTCGGCATCGACGGGCATCGCCACCACCACGGCGTAGTCGCGGTCGGCCTCGGTGAGGCGCACCGTGGGCATCACGAGGATCCAATGCGAGTTGATGCACCCGGTCTGATGGGCCTTGGCCCCGCGAAGCACCAAGCCATCGTCGCGTCGCTCAACGACCCGCACATACATGTCGGGGTCGACCTGATCTGACGGTGCTCGTGAGCGGTCACCCTTGACGTCGGTCATGGCGCCGCCGATCACGAGGTTGCGGCGTTGCATGTCGGTGAGGAACGCCGTGAACCGCTCGTGGTAGCCCGTGCCTCGGTCGGCGTCGATGTGATGGGTCACTGTGAACAGCGAGTTGATGGCGTCCATCCCGACGCATCGCTGGAAACACGTGCCGGTGAGTTGCCCGAGACGCCTCTGCATGCGGTTCTGCGCTACGACGTCGTCGGCCGAGCCCGTGACGTGGAGGAATCGATTGACACGCTCACCAGTGAGCGGTGAGACCGCAGTGGCCAATTCGGGATCTGACGTCGCGAGGTCGTAGGTGGCGGCGACCGCATTCACGGACGGCCGGATGATCGGGTGGTCGACGGGCTCGTCCACCCGCTCCCCCATCAGGAAGACGTTGAGATCGCGGCCTCGAAGGCTCTCCAGGTAATCGGCGCCGTCGCGAATCGGGTCACCTGGAGTCCAGCCGCTCATGTCAGCGAGCGTAGCGATCCAGCCCTACCGGGGCCCAGGATCCGGCCAGGGCGCGTAGCCTCCCGACATGGCCCGACTGACCGACAGACCCGCCGTCGAGGTTTCCATCGACATCGCCGCTCCGACATCCGAGGTGTGGGCTCTCGTCACCGACATCAACCTTCCCGCCCGATTCCAGGACGAATTCCGTGGTGGCGAGTGGCTCGACGAGGGACCGGCGCTGCGAGCCCGCTTCGTGGGCCGCAATCAGCGTGGCGATTGGAAGTGGGAGACGACATCGTGGGTGGTCACCTACGAGCCTGAGCGCGCCTTTGGCTGGGCCGTGAGTGACCCCGACGACCCGGGCTCGATCTGGACGTTCCGGCTCGAAGCCACCGACATGGGCACCCGGCTGACGTATCACCGCTCCCTCGAGCCCGGCCCGAGCGGCATCACCAGCTCGATAGAGCGCAACCCCGACCGGGAAACCGAGATCATCGAGAGCCGCAACGCCGAGCAGCGCGAGAACATGCGGATGACGATCGAGGGGATCAAGACGCTCGCAGAAGGCGTCTGAGACCGCAGCGAGGATCGGCTGGTCACAGCCCCCTCGCCGCGGCGTAATCTATGGGCTCACGTTCTTCGAAGGGATCCCCCGTGACCAGCACCGACATCAAGCCGGCTTCGGGCAAGCTCGGCATCCTCATCCCCGGCATGGGCGCCGTGGCCACCACGTTCATGGCCGGCGTAATCGCCGCCCGTAAGGGCACCGCCGCTCCGATCGGCTCGCTCAGCCAGATGGGACACATTCGTCTGGGTAAGCGGACCGAGGCCCGCAACCCGACGATCAAGGACTTCGTCCCTCTCGCCGATCTCGACAACATCGTCTTCGGCGGCTGGGACCCGTACTCCGATGACGCCTACACCGCAGCGATGCGCGCCGGCGTGCTCCAGGCGAATCACCTCGAGGGCGTCGCCGAAGAGCTGCGTGCCATCAAGCCGATGCCGGCCGTGTTCTCGCACAGGTGGGTGAGCCGACTCGACGACGTCGACAACGTCGCCGACGACCCCGACCACATGACAGCGGTCGAGCGCATCGTCGAGGACATCGAACGGTTCCGCGCCGACAACGGCTGCGAACGCCTGGTGATGGTGTGGTGTGGCTCGACCGAGGCGTTCGAAGAGCCCAGCGACGTCCACCTCACCCTCGAGTCGTTCGAACAGGGCTTGAAGGACAACGATCCGCACATCTCCCCCAGCCAGATCTATGCCTACGCCGCGCTCACCGCGGGAGTCCCTTTCGCCAACGGCGCCCCCAACCTGACGGTCGACTTCCCGGCGATGCTCGAGCTGGCGGCTCGGGAAAATGTGCCGGTCTGCGGCAAGGACTTCAAGACGGGCCAGACGTTGCTCAAGACGATCCTCGCCCCGGGCATGAAGGCCCGGATGCTGGGCATCGACGGCTGGTTTTCAACCAACATCCTCGGCAACCGCGACGGCGAGGTTCTCGACGCCCCCGAGAACTTCAAGTCGAAGGAAGTCTCGAAGCTGGGAGTGCTCGAGACGATCCTCCAGCCCGAGGCATACCCCGAGCTATACGGGGATCTCTATCACAAGGTTCGCATCAACTACTACCCGCCCCGTGGTGACGACAAGGAGGGGTGGGACAACATCGACATCTTCGGGTGGCTTGGGTACAAGATGCAGATCAAGGTCGACTTCCTGTGCAAGGACTCGATCCTGGCTGCGCCCCTTGTCCTCGACCTGGCGTTGTTCCTCGACCTGGCCTCCCGTGCCGGCAAGTCGGGCATCCACGAGTGGCTGTCGTTCTACTTCAAGTCACCGCAGGTGGCCGAGGGCCTCTACCCGGAGCACGACTTGTTCATTCAGCTGAAGAAGCTGAAGAACACGCTGCGCCACATGATGGGTGAGGAACTGATCACCCACCTCGGCACCGAGTACTACGAGGACTGATCCTCGGGCGACGGTGGAGCCCATGACGGGCTGCGCTTCTCGAGGTAGGCGGTCATCCCTTCCTGGCCCTCTTCGGAGGAAAAGGCCCGTGCGGAGATCTCACCCGTCCATCTGGTCGCCTCGTCTGGCTCCATGCCCGGTACCCGGGCCAGGAGCTGTTTCGTGGCGGCGAGGGCGTTGGGGCCCCCGAGCAACAGATCCTCGACAACGTCGCTGACCGCCTGGTCGAGGTGCTCGCTGGCCACCGCCCTGTTGATCAGCCCAAGGCGGGCAGCCTCGGGGGCCAGGAAGCGCTTGCCTCGCAACATGGCGTCCGCCGCGTCGGCGCGGCGCATCTTGGGGAGACAAACGGTGGAGATGATGGCCGGTACCGCACCGATACGGACCTCGGCAAAGCCGAACTTGGCATCCTCGACGGCAATCGAGATGTCCATCGCCGCCGCCAATCCTGTGCCCCCGGCGACTGCGTGTCCGGCGATTCGGCCCACGAATGGTTTCGCCGACGACATGATCCGGCTGAAGATGAGCGCAGGATCCGCCGCAGCTGGGGCGGCGTCTCCACCCGTGCGTTCGGACAGGTCGGCCCCGGCGCAGAACACCGATCCCTCGTTGGTGAGAACCACGACCCGGACGTCGTCGTCAGCCTCGGCCCGATCGAGCGCAGCAACCAACTCCGCAACGAGCCCGGAACTGAGGGCGTTGCGATTGTCCGGGTCGGCGAGGGTGATGGTGAGGACGCCGCCGGCGAGTTCAGTGGTGACCTTGAGCATGAAGAGAAAGGTAGTTGATCTGTCCCCCCTTCAAGGGGGGAAGGTCCCTGCACCGGAGGCGCAGCCG
>JABDMN010000341.1 GCA_013001485.1 Acidimicrobiia bacterium | reverse complement strand
GACGCCGGGATGGGATACGCCATCGTGTACTTCGCCGAGGCGGCCTACGACACCAGCGGCCTCGAGCTGTTCGCTCGCGAAGTAGCCCCTGCCCTGGCGTGACCGACTTCGTCCCGCTGGATGTGGTTGAGCGATTCGATCACGTGGCGATCGCGGTGTGGGACGTCGGCACGATGGTCACCCTGGTCGAGCTGCTCGGTGGCCGGTTTCGCGATGGCGGAGATGTGGAGTCGGCCGGTTTCAAGTGGGTGCAGTTCCACCTTCCCGGGGCCGGGAAACTCGAGGTTCTCCAACCACTCGACGCTGACGACAGCGACCACTTCCTCGTCCGGTTTCTCGAGGACCGGGGCGAAGGGCTCCACCATCTGACCTTCAAGGTCACAGATCTCGAGGCTGCCGTCGCCGAGGCGCGAAGCCGAGGCTTCGAGGTAGTCGGTGTCGACACTTCGGGAGCATGGAAGGAGGCGTTCCTGCACCCTGCCTCTACACGGGGTGTGCTCATTCAGCTTGCCGAGTGGGACGACGCCGACCCGCCTGAACCACGAGCGAGCCTGGCCGACGTCCTGTGATCGCCCTGATCCCGGTCAAGCCGTTTGGCGTCGCCAAACGCCGCCTCTCATCCCGATTCGACCCGGCGCAGCGAAAGGTCCTTGGCCAGGCCATCGCCGGGCACACGGCAACGGTCGCTGCCGCAGCTGGCATCGAACCCTGGATAGTCACCGGATCCGAGGACGTCGCCAGATGGGCTGGCGAGCGCGGACTCACCGTCGTGGCCGAAGACGAGGGTGGAGGGCTCGATGGCGCGGCCCGCGCCGGCATCTCGGCAGCCTCGGGGCGGTGGATGGTGGTTCACGCCGATCTCCCTGCGGTGGTCCCGGCAGACCTGGCGGCGCTGGTCGATGCCGGCCCGACGGCGATCGCACCGTCGCACGACGGAGGGACCTCAGCGGTCACCGGCGAATCTGCAACGTTTCCGTTCGCCTATGGCCCCGGGAGCTTCCACCGCCACCTTTCTGCCCGTCCGAACATGACGGTCGTCTGTCGGCCAGGCCTCGCATACGATCTGGACGACACCCAGGACTACGACATCATCACCGCCCTCGAATCTGGACGATGGATCGGAGACGTCACGTGACCACAGACCAGTACGGCGAGCTGCGCGACCCGCCCCCGCCGCTCGACCCACCCCAGCGGGCTCTCGCCCTCGGCGCCCACCCCGACGACATCGAATTCGGATGTGGCGGCACCCTGGCGCGTTGGGCCCAACAGGGCTGCCACGTGGTGATGGCCGTCATGACCGACGGCTCCAAGGGAACCTGGGACCCTTCCATGGAACCCGGCGAGCTGGTGCGCATGCGACGTGCTGAGCAGGACGCCGCGGCTTCGGCCCTCGGGGCGGCTGAGGTGGTGTGGCTGGGCCACACGGACGGTGAGGTGGTCTACTCAATGGATCTCCGCGCCCAGGTGTGCAGGCTCATCCGAGAGCATCGTCCCGACGTGTTCCTGTCCCACGACCCATGGCAGCGCTACCAGCTCCACCCCGACCACCGGGCCACAGGCACCGCGGCTATCGACGGGATGGTGGCGGCACGAGACCATCTCTTCTTCCCGCAACAGGGACTGGGACCGCATCGCCCCGACGCGATGCTGTTGTGGTCAGCGGATGCTCCGGACCATATGGAGCCACTGGGCGACGATGACATCGCGGCGAAGATTGCCGCCCTCCTCGAACACGAATCTCAGGGCACCACGACGATGGGCGGCGCCGAGATGGACGAACTGAAGCGCGACGAGTTTGAAGCCCGCATCCGCGGCTGGGTGTCCGAACAAGGCTCTGCCGCCGGAATTCCAGCGGCAGAGAGTTTCAAGCGACTGACACCTTGAGGGTTATGCGGGCGAAGCGCCCACCCGGTAGCCGTCTGCTGGGTCGAAGAAGTGGAGCTTGCTGCTGTCGATCTGGAGCTTGACCCGATCGCCAGGCGAGACCCGCACATCGGAGCTGACTCGTGAAGCGAACTTCGTGGTGTCTCCCAGAGTCGATGCGTCGGCACCGGTGTCGGCGAGTAGCGCCGCGATGTCTGGAGTGATCACCGGCCGCTCACCCAACTCGTAGTGCACGAAAGTCTCGGATCCGAGCACCTCGGCCACGTCGACGTTGGCTTCGATGACCTCCTCGGGGTCGCCATGGGCTACTCCCGCCTCTTCGAAGTCACCGGGACGGATACCGACGACAAGCTCCTTGCCCAAGTGGTTCTCGATGCCAGGGTGGCGATCGAGCGCCCGCTGCGCAATGTGGATCCGCTTGCCGGCGAAGTTGGCGTAAACGTTGCCGTTTGACCCCTCGAGCGTGCCGTAGACCATGTTCATGGCCGGGCTTCCGATGAAGCCTGCCACGAACAGGTTGACCGGCTCATGGAAGAGCTCGGCGGGCGGCGCTACCTGCTGGAGGTTGTCGGGGCTGGCCTCCGAGACCGGCTTGAGGACAGCAACCCTGGTGCCAAGAGTCATGGCCTCCACCTGGTCGTGAGTCACGTACACGGTGGTGGTGGCGAGACGGGTGTGGATGCGACCCAGCTCGGTGCGCATCTGCACTCGGAGTTTGGCGTCGAGGTTGGACAGCGGCTCATCCATGAGGAAGGCCTTCGGCTCACGGACAATTGCCCGGCCCATGGCAACTCGCTGCCGCTGACCGCCGGAGAGAGCCTTTGGCTTACGGTCGAGGAACTCGGTGATCTCGAGAATCCCGGCGGCTTCCTCGACACGTGCCTTGATGTCGTCCTTCGCCATCTTCCGGAGCTTGAGACCGAAGGCGAGGTTGTCGAACACCGACATGTGGGGATACAGGGCATAGTTCTGGAACACCATCGCGATGTCCCGATCCTTGGGCTGGACGTCGTTGACGACCTGGTCACCGATGGCGATCGTGCCCTCGCTGATCTCCTCCAACCCGGCAATCATCCGCAAGACCGTCGACTTGCCGCAACCCGAAGGACCGACAAGCACGAGGAACTCACCATCTTCGATTCCGAGGTTGACGTCACCCACTGCACGAGTGCCGCCGGGGTAGATCTTCCCGACGTCGGAAAGTGTGATCTCAGCCATGTCCCTTGGGTCTCCTTCTCCGAGTGTTCGCAAATTACCAGGATCGCGATAATCATGTATCGATGACCTCACAACGAACAGCAGTGATCACCGGAGGCACCGGAGGGCTGGGGCGCGCGATCGCTCCACTGCTCGTCGCATCCGGATTCAACCTGGCGGTCACCTACATCGTCCCGGAAGAAGCCGAAGCCCTCGAACAGCTCCTCGACGTCGGTGAGGAGCACTTGCTGTTGCGACGCGTCGACTGCACTGACAGCGAGGCGGTCACCGATTTCATGAAGGAGACGGCCGAGAAGTTCGGCGGCATTCACATCCTCGTTTCGCTCGTCGGAGGATGGGCGGGCGGCCGCGACATCGAGGTCACGGACGATGTTCGCTTCGACCGGATGGTCGATCTGAATCTGCGATCCGCCTTCTACGCGACCCGATCGGCCGTCCCGCACCTGCGGCGGGCCGCATGGGGCCGCATCATCCTGGTCGGGAGCCGGGCGGCGTTCGACACCCCGGCCGTTTATTTATAATACATCTTCGCCAAGTCG
>JABDMN010000333.1 GCA_013001485.1 Acidimicrobiia bacterium | reverse complement strand
GGCCCGAAACAGGCGCTCGATCTCTTCAACTGAGCGGCGCTCGCCCGACAACGACCGATCGAGGATGTCGCGCACCTCGCCCGTAACGCCTGATGCCGGGTCTGTATTCGAACGCCATGCCGCATCGGTCCATGCCGCCGACAGCCGACCCGGTGGGGCAGGCGGAGCCATGGCGCGTCCTGGCGCCCAGTCAGTGCGGGGCCGGACAACGCCGGATCCATCGATCTGGTCGAGGTACGCCTTGAAGAGATCAGGCGGGAGCTCGTCGCGGGCGTCGTCGACGGTCACGTGCACCGGTATCGCTGTTCGCTCGACCAAAGAGTGTTCAAGGGCGTCACGCAGCTCTCCGACGTCGTCGCTGGTCCAACCTCGCAGCACGAGGTCGCCGGCTCCGGCGGCGATGGCGGCCACGGCATCGTCGATCGAGTCGACGAACACGGACACGACAGCGGGGACTCCCGGCAACGAGCACAACCGGGCGGCCTCAGCGGCACGCGCCCTGCCTGTACGCAGGAATGCCGCTCCTGATCGCACGAGTGCGTCGAGAACCAGCTCTGTCTCGCCGGTGTCGATGACCGACAATCGCCAGCCGGCCACGTCGAGCTCGTGAGCTTCCGCTGGTTCGACTACCCAGGCAGCGCCTTCCACGCCGTCGATCCCCACGGCCACCGGCAGCAAGCCACCGCCCATGGCCGCCGCAGCGGACGGAAGGTCGAGCGAGGCCACCTCGACGGCAGTGGCTCCCTCCTTGCGTCTCGTCGAGGCCCACAGCTCGTGGACCGACTCCGCCGGTCGCGACTGCAGGAACGTCACGGAGTTCATGCGACCGCCCTTTGCGGTGCGAGGGCGTAGCCGTCTCCGTCGGCCGCGGCCGCCAAAGCGTCGAGGAGGTCGCCGTCGATCCACTCATCGTTGATGTACTCGGGATAGGCAGGGAGCCTCGGCTTGAGCATGAACCCGGCTGCTTTGGTCACGGCCTCGAGACGGTCGAGGTGGGGCCAGGGAGCCTCCGGGTTGACCCAGTCGATAGTGAGCGGCGAGACGCCACCCCAGTCGTTGACACCGGCATCGAGGTGCCTGCCGAAATCGCCGGTGAGATTCGGAGGAACTTGCAGGTTCATCTCCGGCCCCAGGATCCAGCGGGCGGCTGCCACGATACGTTCCATGTAGTCAACGGTCGGCTCGGCATCGCGACGCTTGGGAGTGTCGGCCTTGGCCCGGAAGTTCTGGATGATCACTTCCTGGATCGCGCCAGTCCTCGACGCCAGGTCGGCCAGGGCGAAGAGCGAGTCGACCACCTCGGCAGGAGTCTCACCGATGCCGACGAGGATGCCCGAAGTGAACGGCACTCGGGCCGATCCGGCTGCCTCGATGGTGGCAACGCGGACCACCGGGTCCTTGTCTGGGCAGTTGTGGTGCGGCATCCCGGGTTCCATCAGGCGGGGCGAGATGTTCTCCAGCATGAGACCCATCGAAGGGCTGACGGGTCGGAGGGCGATCACGTCGTCTACCGACATCACTCCGGGATTGACATGCGGGAAGAGAGATGTCTCCTCCAGCACCAGCCGCGCCATCTTCTCGACGTATTGGATGGTGGTCTCGCATCCCTGCGATTCGAGGAACTCTGCGGCTTGAGGCCACCGCTCCTCGGGGCGATCACCGAGCGTGATGAGCGCCTCGGTGCAGGCATGACGCTCGCCCGCTCGGGCAATAGCGAGGACCTCGTCAGGAGTGAGGAACTGACCGCCAGCACCGGGAGGCTTGGCGAACGTGCAGTAGGTACACGTATCCCGACACAACGTCGTCAATGGGATGAACACCTTGCGTGAGTAGGTGATGACCCGATCGTCGCCACGCAGGCGACGCGCTTCAGCGAACAGCGGAGCCGGGTCCCGGCGGCCGGTGACGAACTCCAGCGCCAGTTCCGGTTCGGGTGCCGGGAACGACATGAGGGCCGACGGTAGTCGGCGGCCCATCACTACAGAACGGCCTGCCAGGATGAAGTCATGCGACTCGGTATCGATCTCGACGGTGTGGTGGCGGACTTCAACGCCGGCTGGGTGACCCTGTACAACGACCAGTTCGACAAGGAGCTGGCCTCCGACATGGTGACCAGCTGGGGCGGCATGATCGACCTCACCCACTTCGCCGACATGGGTGAGTTCTGGCGGTGGGCGGCTCAAGGCGACGGCCACTCGGTGTTCCGCCACCTCGATACCTACCCGGGCGCCGTCGAAGCCCTGGAGCACCTTGCCGTGACGCATGAGATCGTGATCCTCACCACCAAGCCCGACTGGGCGGTTCACGACACGTTCTCCTGGTTGTCAGACCACCGCATCCCTACCAGAGAGGTGCACATTCTCGAGGACAAGTGGACCGTCGCTTGCGACGTCTACCTCGACGACGCCCCGCATCAGGTCGAGGCGATCCATGCCAATCGGCCCGAGGCAGCGATGGTCAGATTCGTGCGGCCATGGAACTCGCCACGGCCCGGTGTCCACGACATCGCAGACTGGGAAGCCTTTCTCGAACTCGTTGGACGCCTGACCGAACTTGGCACGGTCTGATTCGTCTATCGTTTCCGCCGCGGGTAACCGCTTCCTACGAGGAGGACACAAACCAATGCGCTTGCGCACACTGTTCATCGCCCTCGTCGCTCTGGCTCTGCTGGCAACTGCCTGCGGTGACGCCGAGACGACCGAGGACACAACGACCACGACGTCGGGGGTCACGACGACGGTCGATCCGAAGGCTGACTGGCCCGACAAGGTCGTGTTCGGGTTCATCCCGTCCGAGCGTCAGGAGACGCTGCAGGACAACATCGAGCCGTTCATGGACTACATCGCTGATGAGATCGGCATCGACGTCGAGGGCGTCGTGACCGCCGACTACAACGGCCTCGTGGTCGCTCTGGGTACGGGAGGCGCCGACTTCGGAGCCTTCGGACCCTTCGGCTACGTCCAGGCCAAGGACCAGTACCCCGACATCGAGGTACTCATCCAGTCGATTCGTTTTGGCTCTGACCTGTATCACGGTCAGTGGTTCACCAACGACGCTTCGATCTGCGACGAGCCACCGGTCGTCGGTGCGATCGAGAACGTCGACGGTGTCCCAACCATCTTGCCTGGCGACGAGGTTGCCGCCCTTCAGGTGGGCTGGGGCTTTGGTGACGCCGGACTCGAGCAAGAGGTTCTGGGTGACGGCACCGAGGTAGACAAGGGCCAGGCCTGCATTGCCAGCCTCGAGAGCATCAAGGGCAAGTCGGTGGCCTTCACGTCATCGACCTCAACATCAGGCGCAGTGTTCCCGCAGTTGCAGCTGCTGAACCTGGGCATCGACGTCGAGAGCGACATCACCTACTCGTACCTGGGCTCGCACACTGACACGGTGCAGGCCGTCTACAACGGCGACTTCGACATCGGCCTGTCGTTCGACGACGCCCGTCGCAACATCCGCAAGGACGCCGATGACAACCCGCTCCACCCGGATGTGGGTTCGAAGGTGATCGTGTTCAACATCACTGATGACATCCCGAACGATGTCGTCGCCGTTGATGGAACGCTGCCGGACAACCTGCAGCAGGCCGTGTACGACGCCATCGCCAAGTACCTCGAGACCGAAGAGGGCGAAGCCGTCCTCGACGAGATCTACGGCTGGACCGATATCCGTCCCGCTGCCGAGGCCGACTTTGCGGTCGTTCGCGACGCTGCCGAGAAGCTCGGGGTGACCGAGGACTAGTCGGATCATCGAATCCGTGATGCGAGAGCCGCTCCGTCTGGGGCGGCTCTCGTACACTCGGCACCTGGAAGGAGCGAGATGATCGAATTCACGAATGCCAGCGTCGTCTACCCGGGCGGCCTCAAGGCGCTCGACGACCTCACGGTCACGATCAATCCTGGTGAGTTCGTGGTCGTCGTCGGTCTCTCGGGCGCCGGGAAGTCAACGATGCTGCGCGCCGTCAACGGATTCGTCCCCATCGTCGACGGATCGGTGAAGGTTCTCGACCAGGAGGTGCGTGGCGCCTCGAACAAGGACCTTCGTGGATTGCGGTCCGACATCGGGATGATCTTCCAAACGTTCAACCTGGTGAACCGGGCCCGCGTGGTGAACAACGTACTCATGGGTCGTCTTTCCCAGATCCCTCGGTGGCGTTCGTCGCTCGGGTTCTGGCCGGATGCCGACAAGGAACTGTCGCTGCAGGCATTGGAGAGAGTCGGGATCGTGGAGAAGGCCTATGTGCGGGCCTCCGATCTCTCCGGTGGTCAGCAGCAGAGAGTTGGCATTGCCCGGGCGCTCGCCCAGGACCCCAAGATTCTCCTCGCCGACGAACCCGTTGCGTCTCTCGACCCTGTGACGTCGCACATGGTGATGCGCGACCTGCAACGCATCAACCGCGAGCTCGGCATCACCACCTTGATCAACCTTCACTTCCTCGACCTCGCACGCGCCTACGGGAAGCGCCTCATCGGGCTTCGTGACGGGAAGCTGGTCTACGACGGCGACATCGCCGATGTGTCTGACGACGTGTTCCGCGACATCTATGGCCGCGCCATCACGCCTGACGACCTGCTCGAGACGAACACGTGACCGTCGCCGAGGCCTCGGCACCAGCGGGCAAGCTCCGACCACCCGAACCCGAGAGCTCGCTTCGGTTCGTCATCGGAACAGCCGCCATGGGCGTCGGGGCCGCGGTCCTCGGAGCTGCCACCCTCGGAGTCGGCTGGCTGTGGGGCCTGGCGATTGCGGCCGCCGTGGTCGGCGTCCTGTGGTGGCTGAGTCTCGTTCGCTCACCAGTCGACGCCGGAATCGTGCTCATCGCCGGGGCCATCTCGGGTCAATGGTTCGTCTCAGTGCTCGAGCAGCGGACAGGCCCCATCGACATCGCCTTGACGACCCAGGCGTCTCTCGGCTTCCTGGTGCTGGGTATCGCTCTGGCATGGTCGCTGCGACATCGCCTCACCATCGCCGGTGCGACGCTTGTCGCCGCCTCCTGGGCGATCGGCGTCGCGATCCCCACCCAGTACGGCGTGGGGCTTGGCATCCTCGCCGATCTGGGACGGCGGGAACTTCGCGAAGGGGTGCTGCAGGCGCTTGGCAGCAGCTTCTTCACGATGGTGGCGTTGGTGGCGGTCCTGCTTGCCGGCTCAATAACGCTGGCGCTCGCCGTCAAGCGGTCGGCGCCCGCCTCTCTGGGCTTGTCGGTCGTCATGTCGGTGATCTCGTTCAACATGATCGGCTTTTCGGTAGTCGAGTTGTTCACACAGGCTTCGCGAGTCGGTGAGCTGGCCAAGGAGTTCTGGCCTCCGGTCTGGGAGTGGCCGAAGACCATTGGCCAGGAACCATCCAACGTCATCATCGAGCCGTTCATCGAAACCCTCCAGATCGCCGTCGTCGGCGCCACGGTCGGGTGTCTCTTTGCCCTTCCGCTGGCCTTCATGGCGGCACGACCCACCACTCCGGATGCACCCACCTACTGGGGCGCCAAGAGCTTCATGAACGTCATCAGAACGATCCCCGACCTGTTCTGGGCCATCATCTTCACCGCTGCCGTCGGGTTCAACGCCTTTGCCGGCGCTCTGGCAATGGTGTTCTTCTCTCTGGCGATCATGTCGAAACTGCTCTCTGAGACTGTCGACTCGATCCAGCTGGGACCGCTCGAAGCAGCACATGCCACCGGCTCACGACACACCCAGGTCATCCAGTACGCCGCCCTCCCCCAGGTGTTGCCGAACTACGTGGCATACGCCCTGTACATCTTCGAGCTGAACGTCCGGGCGTCGGTGGTCATCGGCATCGTCGGTGCCGGTGGTATCGGGCGACTCCTCAACGAGCAGCGCAACTTCTTCCAGTGGGACCGCGTGATGGCCATCGTCATCGTCATCTTCGTGACGGTGATCCTCATCGAGATGGTCAGCATCCTGATCAGGCGGCGCCTCGTATGACCGACTCCACCGAACTCTGGACCAAGGACGCCAGCGCCCCGCTGCCTCGGCCTGACGAGCCGCAATGGCCCAAGATCATCCGATGGGTCGCCTTCATCGTCATCATCGGGCCACTCATCTGGGGTCTTCTCGGCCTCGATGTGTCGATTGACAACCTGCGTCGGGCTCCGGGGCAGATGTGGACGCTGGTTGAGCAGATGTGGCCTCCCGACTTCTCCGAGACGTCGCGGACGTTCCAGAAGATCCTGGAGTCGCTGTACGTGGCCTGGATCGCCACGATCATCGGCGCCACGCTGTCGTTCCCCCTTGGTTTCCTGGCAGCAACCAACATCGCTCCGCGCTCGGTGACTCTCCCCGTCCGATCCTTCCTGTCGGGTATCCGAGCGTTCCCCGAGCTGGTGCTGGCGATCATGCTCATCCCGGCATTTGCGTTGGGGCCTTTCCCCGGGGCTCTGGCCATCGGCATCCACTCGATCGGCACGCTCGGCAAACTGACATCCGAGGTCATCGAAGGTGTCGACCCGGGCCCGATCGAGGCGATTCGGGCATCAGGGGGTACACGAATGCAGGCGATGCAGTTCGGCGTCGTCCCCCAGGCGATGCCCAACGTGGTCGCTTATTGGCTGTACCGGTTCGAGATCAACATCCGTGCCTCCGCGGTGCTCGGAGTCATCGGGGCCGGCGGTATCGGCGACGAGATCTTCAGCCGCTTCAAGTTCGTCCCCGACCGCTCGAAGGGATTCGCCGCACTCCTCATCATGATCGCCACGGTGTTGGTCATCGATGCCATCTCGGCGTCGGTGCGGCGCCGCATCATCACCGGTCAGCCGAGCCGCTCGCCTGCCGCCCGACTCATGCAGCGGTTGTTCTCGAAGAAGCAGCCGGTTGAGGCGACTCAGTGAGCTTCAAGCCATACGACAGGGAGATGAGACAACGCCTTGAGGACGAGCAGATGTCTCCTGAGGCGACCCGTGCCACGACGGCTACCCGGCCAGAGCCGGAGACACCAGATTCCTTCCGGACCGCCTTCGAGCGGGATCGAGATCGGATACTGCACTCCAAGGCTTTCCGCCGGCTCAAGCACAAGACGCAGGTGTTCATGATGCCGGAGGGCGACCACTTCGTGACCCGGCTCACTCACACCCTGCAGGTCACCCAGGTCGGCCGAGCCATCGCTCGAGCGCTCGGCCTCAACGAATCGCTGACCGAAGCGATCTGCCTTGGCCATGATGTCGGCCACTCCCCCTTCGGCCACACCGGCGAAGAGGCTCTCAGCGAGTTCGTCGAGGGCGGGTGGCGTCACTCGGATCAGTCGGTACGCATCTTCGAGGTACTCGAACCGCTCAACCTGACCCACCAGGTGACGGAAGCGATCCGCGCTCATCCATGGCGGATCGAACCGGGCCCGACCACTCACGAGGGCGGCATCGTGCGGTACGCCGATC
>JABDMN010000329.1 GCA_013001485.1 Acidimicrobiia bacterium | reverse complement strand
GTGTTGCCCTGCCCTGGATGGTAGCTAGTCACCCTCAGTAGTCAAGCAACCACAAAGGGATGTCTTCGACGTGTCGGTTTCCGCCGTCCTGACAGTGAACGGGCGCCTAGCCTCGGTCCTCATGGATATCACCGCCTACGCACCCGAGCACCTCGATGACGTCCGACGCCAGTGGCTCGAAACCGGCTGGATCGATCATGGCAACGACCAGCACGCCGAGGCGCAACGCACATGGCTGTCGATGGGGAACGGCAGCGTGGCGCTCATCGACGGTCATGCCGAGGCCTTTGGCCACTGGACGCCCGGGGCCATCTGGTACGTAGACCGACCGGTGTCGTTGGCTGCGGTCACCGCCATCACCACCAGCCGGGTGGCCAGGCGTCAGGGGATGGCCACGGCGTTGACCGCCCGTGCGCTGCTCGAGGGGAAGGACGCCGGCCACACCGTTGCCGGCCTCGGGATCTTCGATCAAGGCTTCTACGACCGCTTCGGGTTCGGCACGGCGTCGTACGAGCACCGCTTCTCGTTCGATCCGGCCTCTCTGAAGGTCGAGGTGTCCGGCTCTATACCGGTCCGGCTCTCGGTCGACGACTACGAGGAGATCCACGCGTTGCTGCTGCGCCGTCACCGTTCTCACGGAGCAGTGACCCTCGACCCGCCGGAGCTGGTGAAGGCGGAGCTGCTGTGGACTGAATCACCGTTCGGGCTGGGCTTTCGGGCGAAGGACGGGAGGCTCACGCACTTCGTCTACGGAATGGGCAAGGGCGAGAGCGGCCCGTACACGGTGCAGTGGTTGGCCTACGAGGAACCGAGCCAGTTCCGTGAGCTCCTCTCACTGATAAGAGGGCTCTCGGATCAGGTGGCATCGGTGGTGATGTGGGAGCCACCGGGCATCCAGCTGCAGGACTTCATCGACCGCCCGTTTCGACAGCGGGTCAGGACCACCAAGTCGGACCACGAGACGTCGCACCGTGCGGCGGCCTTCACCCAGCTCAGGATCCTCGATCTCGAGGCGGCGATGGCCGCACGCAGCTGGATGGGGCCAGAGGTGCGTTTCAACCTGTCGCTGCGCGACCCCATCGACGCAATCGAGCCCGCGGTGTCCATCGCCGGGGACTACGTCGTGACGATCGGTGCCGAGTCGGGTGTGGAAGTCGGCACCGACAGCGAGGCACCCACGCTGCAGGCTTCGGTCAACGCCTTGACCCGTCTGTGGATCGGGGTACGAGACGCCTCGACCCTGGCGGTCAGCGACGATCTGGATGGGTCGCCGGAGCTGCTGGCGCGCCTGGATGCGGCCTTCGGGATACCTGAGCCGCGACAGGGCTGGATGTACTGAAACAGTCGCCGGCTGCCAGTGAAACGGTCGCCGGCTGCCAGCTCCCGGCTACCAGCAAGAGGGCGGTGAACGGTCGCCGGCTAGCCGTAACCGGTAACCGGTAGCCGGTAGCTCGTGGCCGGTGGCCGGTGGCCGGTAGCCGGTAGCCGGTAGCTGCGAGCCTCAAGCTCCGATGCGGTGGGCGAACTCGTCGACCTGGGCGGGGAGGCCCCGTCCGACGGCATCCCGGATGACCCCGAAGAACATGGACGACAACAGCCCTTTGGCCTCGATCCCGAGCGTCACCACCAGCTCGGTGGCCTCGTCGTCGGCGTCGAGCTCGGTGCTGATCGAGCCAGTCATCTCGCCGGCATCGAGGATGAATGACATACGCTCCATCTCGGTGAACTCGTCGCGGACCGCGGTCCCCTGGAACGACCGGGGCCCCACTGAGGTCGACCATCGGAACGATGCCAGGCCGTCATCGTCGTAGACCGGGTCGCTCACGTTGTCGACGGGCCCGATGTGTGCCCAGGTGTCCACCTCGTTGAGCTGGGCCCAGACGTGGTCGACACCGCGCGGTATCGAAACCTGGTGCGAGAAGAATTCTGCGGGCATCGGCGGCGAGGCTAGCTCGCTCAGTCGACGGTCCACGTCCCGGCGGAGGTCAGGAGCTTGGCGAGATCTCCGGGGCCTCGCTTTTCGACGGCCGCGTCGAGCTGAGCACCCATCATCTCTCCGTAGTCGTCCCGCTCGACCTTCCGGAACACACCGATCGGTGTTGGCCCGTTCGGCCCATGGGCGAGCCGGCTCAGGGCGAAGGCGAGAGACGGATCCGGATTGGACGGCTGGTGAACATGGATGGCGTCCATGCCGACGTCGGCGACCTTGACGATCCTGGCTCCGGCGGGTGTCAACGACACACCGAACTCATGGTCCATCCCGAACAGGATGGGCTGGCCGTCCTCGAGGTAGATGCGGTTGGCGTCACGTTCTTCGCGTCCGGTCAGGCTGAGGAAGGCCTTGTCGTTGAAGACGTTGCAGTTCTGATAGATCTCCACGAATGCCGCGCCCTTGTGCTCGTGTGCCTCCTGGAGCATCGCAGTGGTGTGCTTGCGATCCATGTCGATCGTCCTCGCCACGAACGTCGCCTCGGCGCCGAGCACGACGGAAATGGGGTTGAACGGGTAGTCGATGGATCCCATCGGCGAGGTCTTGGTGAGCTTGCCGACCTCGCTGGTCGGTGAGTACTGGCCCTTTGTCAGCCCGTAGATCTGGTTGTTGAACAGCAGGATCTTGATGTTGACGTTGCGTCGCATCGCGTGGATCAGGTGGTTGCCGCCGATCGACAGCGAGTCACCATCGCCCGTGATCACCCAGACGGTGAGATCCGGGTTGGCAGTGGCGACTCCCGAAGCGATCGCCGGGGCCCGCCCGTGGATCGAGTGCATCCCGTACGTGTTCATGTAGTAGGGGAAGCGCGACGAGCAGCCGATGCCCGATATGAAGACGTGCTTTTCCCGATCGACGTCGAGTTCAGCGAGGAACGTCTGCAC
>JABDMN010000328.1 GCA_013001485.1 Acidimicrobiia bacterium | reverse complement strand
CCACGGCATCTCCCTCGGCAATCACTCTTCCGTCGGCGATTGCACGCACCCGGCGTTCCGTGATGGCAAGGGCCTCGACCGTCGCTGCCGTCGTCACGTCGAGGCCGTGAGCAAGGTCCTCCGGGATCCGCCTCATTCCGCCCTCGCCGGCGTAGCGCTCCTCGATCCCGCGCTCGGGATGGGTGAGGCTCGCCGTGCGCAGCCAGACCCGGGCGGTACCCCTGGCAACGAGATGCTCCATGACCCGGGCAAAGGGCTCGGTGCGCACCGAGATGTGCTGGGCACCGTGATCGAAGGTTGCCTTGTCGATCCGACGTGTTGCCATTCGGCCTCCAACCGCACGGCCTTTGTCGAGAACGACGGCACGCAGTCCCGCCTCGGCGAGGTGGCGTGCTGCGGTGAGGCCCGACATCCCTGCGCCGATGACAACCACGGTCTTCATGGGTGAAGGGTACGTGGGGCTCGGGCAGAAAGAGACGGGCAGCGATCGGCCTCGGTCACTCCGGTAACGGCGAGGCCCGGGTAGACCGAGAGGCGTTACCGACGGACTGGTGACGCCCCCGGTCGAGATTTCAGCCCGCGCCGAGCCCTCAGATGGCGGTCGTGCCGCTCAGCTCGTTGGTGACGACCAGCAGCCACCATCCCTGCCAACCACACGGACCGGCATCGTCCCATCGACAGCAACGGTCCCAGGCACACCCCCTGGGGACCGCAACAGACTTGACCTCCCTATCTGCCCGGCATCCACGTCACCGGGACAGCAGTCACCGTCATCGACACCTCCACCACGCCAGGCGAATCAGTGGTCGACGGTCGACCCCTGATCCCCAACGGGGCCACCGGGACCATCATCGACAACGACATCATCTCCCCACACTCGATCAAGGTCCCCGGTGACCAGGCCACCGAACCCCGGTCATCCCCAGCCCGACCATCACGCTCAGACACGACGATCGACACATCATCAAGACGCACCTTGTTCACATACGAATCCCACATCTCGGTCCGCCACTGCTGCTCCAACACCACACTGTCACCCGAATCACCAGAGAACGAGGTGAGACCGATCGACGCAACCTCACGGTCCCGGGTCTCGTCGAAGTCGTAGAACCGCATCGCACCCGTCACCCGCCACTCATCCGCAGCGCCATCGGTGTCAGAAAGCACCTCGACCGAGTCGAACCACACCAAGATCTCACACGCACCCGACGGCGGAGAACCAGGAGCCCACGGCGCCTCAGCGAGGACACACGGACCCAACGGCACTTCAGACCACGGATCCACCAACCAGTTCTCAGGATCGGCGATCTCGTCACCCGACCCCGACAACCCCGCACCAGACGGACCAGACGCATCACCCCACCAGTTGCCGGCCGCCTCAACAGCGAGCCCTAACTCACTGATGACCGCCGGAGCCTCATTCCCGGCAATGCACGAACCACGAATGTCGGCGAATTCCTCGGCAATGAGACTCAGCCCGGACACGAACGAACCCTCGTTCGCCAGGATCGCCGAGTCCTCGATGAGGACGCCCTCGGCTGCCAGTTCGGCTCCACCGATCGCGGATGCGGAGTTGGCGAGGATCATCGTTCGGGCAACGGTTATCGACTGTCCACTGGCCCATAGGGCGCCAACAGTCTCGCCAGCGCTGTTGTGGGTGAATTCGCTGTCCTCGATGATGACGGAGCGCGCACCTTGCACGTACAGCCCTCCACCGAACCGCTCAGCGTGATTCTCGGTAAAGGCCACTCCCGAGATGAGCAGCTCGCCGAACCCGGCGTCGATGTAGAAGCCGCCGCCGGGACCGGTGGCGGCCTGATTGCCGTGAACGACGCCCCCGACGAACTCGACCTCCGCGCGACCGGCGTTCAGGTACATCCCTCCGTACCAATCGGCGACGTTCGACGCGACTTCGAGGTTGCGGATCGACACATTGCCGTCGTAGGCGTCGATCCACATGCCGCCTGCGTCGTCTGCGGTGTTGGTGTTGACGGCGCCGTTCTCGATCTCGACCCTCCCGTAGGGAACGCCGACGTACATGCCGCCGTAGTAGTCCTCGGCGACGTTGTCGTGGACGAAGCTGTCGATCATTCGGAAGCTGCCAAAGACGGAGTCGATGTACATCCCACCGCCTTCAGCGGCAACGTTCCCCGTGACCTCCGCTCCGTTCAGCTCCACTGCAGCATCGGCGGAGCTCACGTAGATGCCGCCGCCGGCCCGGTCTGCGGAGTTGCCGGTCACTTGCGAGTCGATAACGACGAGTGAGGACGCCCCATGTGCATAGATGCCGCCCCCGAACTGGGTGGTGTATCCGTCGATGATGGCCAGGTTTCGCACCTCGAGCGCGGCCCCCGAGCCGACCTCGAACACCATGTGGGTTCCATCACCTGACACGGTGAGCAGACCCTCTCCATCCAGAATCACGCTCGCGTCGACGACGAGGGTCCCCGTGGTGACCACCGTCGTCGGTGCTGCACAGTCGAAGGTGTGGGGCCCACCTCCATCGTCGAGAGCGTTCAACAGCCCTGCCTCCGAGCAGTCGTAGGTGTCGGCAAGGGCCGGGGTTGGAACGAGAACAAGGGCGGCGGCCATCGTCACGACCAATGCGACGACAGACGACCGACGGATACGCACACGCATCTAGGCCTCCTCGGTGAGCACCCCTCATCGTCCGCGCAGCACCTGCCCAGCGCTAGGGCCAAACGGACCCGACCCGAACTGGGCTGCCCATGGCGGACCAGTCACCGAGTCGTCCCGGGCGGGGTGGGTGTCCGCCCGGGACCAGTACGTCAGCGGTTGCGACCGTTGAATGGGGG
>JABDMN010000311.1 GCA_013001485.1 Acidimicrobiia bacterium | reverse complement strand
CCAAATGTCCTCCACGGAGCGCGTGCGCGGACCCGAGGAGGACGAATAGAGCGTCTGCGCGGGAGATCCGTCGAAGACGAGAATCGCGCCCGCCGTGGCGGCCACCGCGTCCAACCACGGTTCGCCCGATAGCTTGTCGACAAGCCCGGTGCCCGCATATACCTGGCAGGCAGTGGTGGCACAGATGTCGAAGCCGTAGCGGGCGCCATTTCCGGCGCGTCCCCTATTGAGTGTCCACGCCAGGTATGTCCGGGCGGCTACCGCCTGCGCTTCGAGAGCCTCCTCTGGCCAGCTGAACGGGACCTCACGGATCCCGGCGAGGTAGCCGTCGAGACCAACGACTTCGGTGACGACGAGGCCCCCGGCCTCGGCGTCGATCGTGAGGGCTCCGCCGTAGGTCCGGCCGTTGAACACCACCCGCTCTCCATCGGCGGGGATGATCTCGACCACCTCGATCGGCTGGTCGGCCAGCGCCACGGACGGCACCAGCACAAGAGCAAGCGAGATCACGAGCACGAGGAGACGGTTGACCATCGAGCTCATTGTCCCCCAACCTGGACCGTGCTGGTGACGGTCAGTCCTCGCTGACGGTGATGTCGGCACCCAGAGCGGTGAGCTTCGAGACGAAACCGGCGTAGCCCCGGTCGATGTGGTGCGCTTCGGTGACGACGGTCTGTCCGTTGGCGCGGAGTCCGGCCAGAACGAGCGCGGCCCCGGCCCGGATGTCGCACCCGTCGACCTCGGCCCCAGACAACACCGGGACACCGCGGACCACGACATGCTGGCCGTCCGTAGTGATGTCAGCTCCCATGCGGCTCAACTCGCCGATGTAGCGAAACCGGGCTGCGTAGATGTTCTCGGTCATGATCGAAGTCCCCTCCGCTACGGAGAGGAACGCCACCATTTGCGGGTGCATGTCGGTGTGGAAGCCGGGATAGGGAAGCGTGGCGAAGTCGACCGGTTTGGCACGCTCAGGACCCTGGACCTCGAGCCAGTCTTCGCCGACTTCGACTTCGCACCCGGCAGCCGCCATCTTCTGCAGCTCCATCCGCAGATGCTCGGGACGACACCGTTCGACGCGGACACGCCCACCGGTGATGGCACCAGCAACTGCATAGGTACCCGCTTCAAGCCGATCGGGAACGGTTCGGTGGTCTGCGGCCGTGAGACCAGATACCCCGCGCACGGTGATCGTCGACGTGCCTGCCCCTTCGACTTTCGCTCCCATCTGGTTGAGATAGACGGCGAGGTCGGCGATCTCAGGCTCGCGAGCGGCGTTGCCGATCGTCGTGACACCGTGGGCCAACACGCCGGCGAGAAGGAGGTTTTCGGTAGCCCCGACCGAAGGGAACTCGAGATACAGGTCTGCGCCGCGCAGACCGTCGGGTGCCGACCCCACGAGCACGCCGTGAGACAGCTCGAACGAAGCACCCATGTCTCGCAACCCGTCGAGATGCATGTCGATAGGCCGCGAGCCGAAGTCGTCCCCACCGGGAAGTGCGACCCGAGCTTCGCCACATCTGGCCAAGAGAGCGCCCAAGACGAGGATCGAAGCTCGCATCTGGCGGACCAACTCCAGCGGTGCCTCCGGGTTGGGATCGACAGGGACGTCGATCGTTATGGCGTCTCCATCGAAGGTGCACGTTGCTCCAACGTGCTCGAGCACCTTGCCCATGATCTCGACATCGAGAATCCCGGGAACGTTGCTGATGCGGTGAACGCCGGGGGCGAGCAAGGTCGCGACCATGTGTTTGAGGACGGCGTTCTTGGCGCCGAGGACGCTCACCGAGCCGTCGAGGCGGGCTCCACCGTTGACAACGAGGCTCTTCACAGGCCCGATTGTATGGCAGGCGTCACCGAATACTTGACCATCGGCGTTTAGCCTGCGGGCTCCACGCACCACAGGAGGACACGTGCGCGTCGCGCTGGCCGCTGATCACGCCGGTTTCGAGCTGAAGGAACTGTTGAAGGACCATCTGGCGAAGTCGGGTCACGCTGTGATCGACCTCGGCACCGACTCGGAAGAGTCGGTCGACTACCCGGATTACGCCGCCGCGGTAGGCCGCGCCGTGGTCGCCGGTCGCGCCGAACGGGGCATTGTCGTGTGCGGGTCGGGGGCCGGCGCCGCCATCGCCGCCAACAAGCTCAACGGGATCCGATGCGCTCAGGCCCACGACACATACACCGCACATCAGGCCGTCGAACACGATGACGTCAACTGCCTCGCCCTTGGCAGCCGGGTTGTCGGCTCGGCACTCGCTGTGGAGGTCGCTGACGCCTTCCTGGGTGCTTCGTTCACGGGCGACGCCCGCCATGTCCGCAGGCTCAACAAGGTGCTCGACCTCGAAGAGCACCGGGTCTAGCTCACCACCCCCGAGTCCCCGGACTCCCCTTGAAAGGACCGGAGACTCCAGACGTGATCCAGCCCCCATAGAAGCCGCCTTCCTGGGGCGTAACCCGTTCGTCGCCGACGAAACAGGCGTCGACCCGGCCCGGGTAGAACGAGAAGCAACCGCGAATCTGCTCGTACCCGGGACGTGGATCTCGATACACCCACGCCGCGTTCTCGACGGCCACGCCGTCGACCACCAGATGGACGTACGAGGCCTGGCCTTTGAATTCACAAACGGTCACGGTCCGAGACGCCTGCAACAGATCGGTGTCACAGTCACCGGCGGGAATGTAGATGCCTGGCGGGTGGCTGGTCTCGAGCACCCGGAGCGCCGCCGTGCTCTCCGCCACGATTCGGCCATGGTGAACCACTCGCACGGCCTCATTCGAGGGCTCGACCCGTGGAGGTCGGGGGTAGTCCCACACTGATTCGTCCATGCCCCGATTCTGGTGGTGTCCGTGTGCCTAGAGGAACGCTTCAGGGGCCCTGGAATCTGTACGATGCATCCCCCAATGGACCATGACCGCTTCCTCAACCGCGAAGTGTCGCTGCTCGACTTCCAGGAGCGGGTCCTTGCGCTCGGTGAGCGCCAGGACCTTCCTCTTCTCGAGCGCGTCAACTACGCCGCGATCGTGTCCTCCAATCTCGACGAGTTCTTCCAGGTGCGTGTCGCCGGGCTCAAGGAACAGGTATCCGCCGGCGTCCATGGCGACGCTGTCGAGACGCTGGCGGCGATCCGACCCAAGGTTTCGGAACTGGAACGGCGCCGAGACGCCCTGGTAGCCAAGGAGCTGCTCCCCGCCCTCGCCGAGGCGGGCCTCCGGGTGATCGGCTGGGGCGACCTCTCCAGCGAGGCTCAGAAAGAGCTGGCCGAGACCTTCGAGCACGACGTCTTCCCGGTGCTGACCCCTCTCGCCATCGACCCGTCACACCCGTTCCCCTTCATCTCAAACCTTTCGCTGAACCTCGGGGTGCTCATCTCCGAACCAGGCCGCAACCGTAAGTTCGCCCGGGTGAAAGTGCCCCCGTCGCTGCCGCGTTTCTTTGCAGCACCTGACGATGCCGGGTGGCTACCGATCGAACACCTCATTGCAGCCCATACCGACCGATTGTTCCCCGGTGTCGCTGTCGACGCGACC
>JABDMN010000301.1 GCA_013001485.1 Acidimicrobiia bacterium | reverse complement strand
GAGGACGACGACTCATGAGCCTGATCGAGCTCAGCGCGGTCAGCAAGGTGTACGACATGGGGGCCGAGCAGGTGCGGGCTCTCGACGGGCTCGATCTCGACATCGAGCAGGGAGAGTACGTTGCCGTCATGGGCGCGTCGGGCAGCGGTAAGTCGACTCTCATGAACGTCGTCGGTTGTCTCGATAGACCGACGACGGGCTCCTACGAGCTCAACGGAACGGCGGTTCAAGAGCTCAACGACGAGGAGCTTGCCGCCATTCGGAATCAGGAGATCGGCTTCGTCTTCCAGACCTTCAACCTGCTGGCGCGGACCGACGCCCTGCACAATGTGGAGCTGCCGCTGGTGTATGCGGGCGTCGGACGCAAGGAGCGTCGAGAGCTGGCAGAATCGGCTCTCGATCGGGTTGGTCTCGCCGATCGCAGTCGGCACGATTCCAACGAGCTGTCGGGCGGCCAGCGACAGCGGGTCGCGATCGCCCGGGCCCTGGTCAACAACCCGTCGATCCTGCTCGCCGACGAGCCCACCGGCAACCTCGACTCGGTGACCTCGCAAGAGATCATGGAGCTCTTCGACGAGCTCCACACGAGCGGCAATACCGTGGTGCTGGTGACGCACGAAGAGGACATCGCCTCCCACGCCGGTCGCGAGGTCTACATGCGCGACGGCAAGGTCGTGCGCGACGTTCGCACCGGGGAGGGCGGGGGAGCCTAACCCCCGTCAGAGCGAGGTGGTCTTCTTCGAAAACTTCCGCATCGCCTTCCGGGCGTTGTGGGCCAACAAGATGCGGTCCCTGCTGACCACGCTGGGGATCATCATTGGCGTCGCCGCGGTAATCGCGGTCGTGTCGATCGTCCAGGGCCTCCAGTTCCTGCTCACCCAGCAGCTGCAGGGCGTCGGCGCGACCTACATCATGGTGCTGCCGGATCAGCAGAATCAGGGACCGGGAGTGGTGACCCGTCAGGTGCGGCTGACCTGGGACGACGGCAAGGCGATTCGCGACACCATCCCCGGCATCGAGCTCATCACGCCGGTGCTGATCGGTCAGCAGGCGGCGAAGTACCGCGATCGTCAGCATCGGACCCTGGTTCTGGGGGTCAACGACGACTGGCCCGAGGTGAACAACCACGTGGTCGAGCGTGGTCGCTTTCTGTCCAGCATCGATCTCCGACATCGGCGCAAGGTCGCCGTGATTGGCAACAGCGTGGTCGAAGAGCTGCGACTTGGCGACGATCCGGTCGGGCGCGAGGTGTACGTCGGGACGATTCCGGTGACCATTATCGGGGTGATGGAGGAGGTCGGGCAGTCGCTCGGCACCGACGTCGATGATCTGATCTTCATCCCGTTCGAGACGTCACTGATGCTCTTCGGCCGCAGCGCCGCCGATCAGGTGCAGCTTCGCCTGCAGGCGGAGAGCACCGGTGTCGTCGACCAGGTCAAGAACGACATCAGTCGTCTGCTGAGACAGCGGCACAGGATCCCCGAGGGGCAGCCCGACGATTTTCAGGTCCTGGTACAGGACGAGATTCTCGACACCGTCAACACCATCCTGGGAAACGTGACCGCGGTGGTCGGAGCGGTGGTGGGTGTCGCGCTTCTGGTTGGCGGCATCGGCATCATGAACATCATGCTGGTGTCGGTGACCGAGAGAACTCGCGAGATCGGCATTCGCAAGTCCGTCGGCGCTCGCCGCCAGGACGTGCTGGTGCAGTTTCTGATCGAGGCGGTGACCCTGTCGCTGGTCGGAGGCGCTCTCGGGCTCTTGTTGGGCTATGGCATCGGCGCGGTCGCCGCCGGCATGTTGCCGGGAGACTGGCCGCCCGCTCACGTGCCGTTCTGGGCAGTGGCGCTGGCTTTCGGCTTTTCGTCGGTGGTCGGCATCTTCTTCGGGATCTACCCGGCTGGCAAGGCCGCAGCGCTCGACCCGATCGACGCACTGCGCTACGAGTAGGGAATCCGTTCGCACAGGCTCGCGCCTGCTGACCTGAAACGACTCGTTCGCTGCACAGGCCTGCTCCTCTGACGACCTCGAGCGAGATATCCTCACAAGTCATGCGTTCCTTCGTCCGCTCGCAGTGGACTCCCTGGGCCCTCTTTGCGGTGCTGGTGATCCTGTGGCTCTCCGACATCTCGGGTGAGCCGCTGGCGGGCGGTGTCCGGACGTGGGGGGTGGGTTTGATCCTCGCCGCCCTGTGCCTTTGGCTCGGGGCGTGGACGGTTCGGCTGTTCTGGGAGGAGGGTGGTGGCCGACCCCGGATCGAGCGCCGCTGGCTGCTGGCGCTCGTCGCCTTGGCGCTCGTCGTGCGCTTCGTCGGCATCACTTGGGAGCTCATCGACCATCCGCGAAACGACGAGGGTGTGTTTCTGGCGACGGCCGAGCGGATCAACGACGGTGCTCTGTTTCCCACGACGTTCAACTACGGCCACTTTCTTTACTACGCCGGAGCGCTGGCGCTCTGGATGGAGGAATCGCTGCCTATCGCCGGTCCGACGCTGTCGCACGTCTTCGACGTCGCGACACCCTACGAGGTCGACTGGGTGGTCCTCAAGTGCATCGTGGCGCTACTCGGTGCTCTCACCGTGCCGGCGGTCTTCGCTACGGCACGTCGGGTCTTCGGTGGTCCAGCCGATGCCGCGCTCGCGGCCGCCGGGGTGTCCGGCCTCCTGATCACCTTTTCGCCCCTCTACAACGCCATTACCCACCAGGTGATCAGTGACGTGCCGTCGGGCTTTTTTGCCGCCCTCTGCCTGCTCTTCGTCGCCAGGCTGACGGAGCGCGAGCGGCTGAGGGATTACCTGCTCGCTGGAGTGGCTGCAGGTCTCGCGGCCGCCAGCAAATACCCCGGCGGCGTTGTCGCCGTCGGGATCTTCGGCGTCTGGCTCTACTGGCGATGGCGCGAGCGCTCGTGGTCGTGGTCGCTGGTGTGGGCGGCCGCCGTCTCGATGCTGACGATGTTGGCGATCATGCCTGGTTTCATCGTGCAGCGCTCCTTCGTCTTCCAAGGTCAGAGGACGAGCTTACTGCTTGGCTTCTACCAGTACGCGCGGGGCGGCTGGCTCGGAGTCCAGCCGGACTCGGCGGCACTTTGGTACGGCGGCGAGCTCGTCGCGACGTTCTCCTGGGCCGCCATCATCCTGGGCCTGGTTGGACTCGCGTTCTTGCCGCGCGAGAGCCGGCGACGGCTGGCGCTGATGCTGGTGTTCCCGGTCGTCTTCCTTGCGCTGATCGGCGCCATGAGCATGGTCGTGCAGAGGAACCTGCAGCCGGTTTTGCCGATTCTTGCCGTGATCCTCGGCGTTGGTGCCGGCGGCTGGGTTGGACGCTTTCGTCGCTCTTACGGGGCCGGGTCGCGGCAGAGGTGGGTGGCGACGGGAGCCGTCCTGGTTGCGATGCTCGTCGTGCCCGTCGCCAGGACGGTCGCCTGGGACATCAGCCGGACGCGTCCAAGCACTCGTCAGCTTGCCCGGAACTGGATCGAGGGCACCCTCCCTGACGGCGTTTCGATCTTGAGGGAGTCGTACACGCCGACTCTCGACGAGGAGCGGTTCCATGTCCAGTTCAAGCGCTTCGCCGCCTGGACGCCGGCCAAGGAGCTGTTTTCGCCGGCCTGGGATTTCCTGCTGTTGGCCCGCAACGCCCACTTGAGGTTCATGAACGAGGAGGCCGTCATGCGCGACGAGCAACGGGAGTACGCTCGCCGCTATCGCACGATCTTCGACCAGCTCGAGCTGGTGCGGGAGTGGCGTCCGTCGACGCTGCAGGCTGGAGCGCACCTGCTGCTGTACCGCGCGGCGCCGGTGCCGACGGTCTATCGAGACAGCCTTCGCTTCGTGCCCGCCGACGCGACCTACGTCTCGAACGAGCTGCTCCGTCAGCGCGGATCGGATCAGCCGTTCACGTATACCCATCGCTGGATGTATGCGGTCTTCAAGGACTTTTTCGAGGCGGGCCGCTATCAGGGCGTGCTCGAGGTCGACCGGGCGCCGGAGGAGGGGTACCTGTACGTCGTGACGCCCGAGAACCGGGAGATCGGCACCTGGGACGCGAGCACCCGCTTCGAGATCGAGCTGCCGGAGCGCGGAAAGTATCTCTTCCGGGTATTTCTCGCGCCGCCGACCGAGCTCCGGGGCTGGACCCTGCGGCGAATCGAAAGGAGTCCGGGGACACAGCCGTCCCTCGAGTCGGAGGGCGAAGCGAACTGACTAGCGTCGACGGCGAGAGCCGTTGATGAAACCCGGCTCGGCGAGATCGACGCGACCCGTCTTTGGAGCGATCTCGACGGGTTGGGCCGGCAGCGATTCGTGCCACACCTCGGCCAGGATCTTGGTGGACCATCCGGGGCCGCTGCAGGCGCACGTCGGGTCCTCGCAGACCTGCCAGTGGAAGATGTCGTCGGCGCGGGCGTCGGTGGCGTGGATCATTCGCGTGAGGTCATCGTCCGCGACAATGTCTTGGTACCGGTAGAACCTCGGGCGGGTTGGTCGCATGTCGGAGCTCCTTCCTGTTCTCGGGACCTTCCCCGGAATCTTGAAACCTACAGGTGCCAAATAAACTCTGTAATACCCAAACGGATAGGGAGCTCTGAACATCGGGTTGGCGACCCCGGCGCTGTGCCGGTCGCGCTCTCGGCCGCCGCCTCGGAGGCGATCAGCTCACCAGGGCGTAGCCGACGGCAAAGATCGCGACGTCGACGAAGAAGTGGCTGACCCAGGGGGCGACGAGGGAATCACTGCGCTCATAGAGCCAGGCCCAGTAGGCGCCGCCGACGGCGACGCTTGCCGAGAAGAGGTAGGTGTACGGCGAGCTCCAGCCGGTGTAGATACCCATGACGATGACGTGATGGGCCATGAAGGCGAGACTGGAGATGATCATGGCGGCGCGAAAACCCGTCCGCTGCCGCAACTGGCCGAACACGAACCAGCGCCAGT
>JABDMN010000299.1 GCA_013001485.1 Acidimicrobiia bacterium | reverse complement strand
TTCGACGACCTCGCCAGGGTCGCCGCCGGGCTGAAGCGGCTTTCGAGTGTGCCGACGCTGATGTTGTGGGGCCCGTCGGACCCGGTCTTTTCCGACCTCTACCTGCGCGATCTCGAGCAACGGCTCCCCCATGCCGATGTCCACCGTTTCGTCGGCGCCGGACACCTGGTGGTCGAGGACGCCGATGTCGCGGGATCCATCCACCGATGGGTCTCAGCCGACACGTCGGTACCAACGCCGGCTCCAGGCGGCCGCGACCCGGTGTGGTCGGCGCTCGACGACAGAGCCCATGACGATGCAACGGCGGTGGTGGAGACCACAGGTGACGGCAGCCGCTCACTGACGTTTGCCGAGTTGGCCACAGCAGTGCGCGACACCGCCGCCGGAATGGCCGACCATGGCATCGGGAAGGGCGACCGGGTTGCGCTGCTGGTGCCGCCCGGAGTCGACCTCACCGTTGCCCTGTACGCCTGCTGGCGTCGTGGAGCCGTGGTGGTGGTCGCCGATGCCGGACTGGGGCCACGCGGCCTGACCCGGGCGATGGCATCAGCCTCACCCCGATTCGTGATCGGCATCCCCCGTGCCCTTGCGGCCGCCCGGGCACTGCGGTGGCCCGGCGAACGGATCTCGGCGACGACCCTTTCAACGACTCAGGCCCGCACCCTTGGGGTGGCCACGAGCCTTCCCGAGCTGCAGGCCACCGGACGAGGCCGGCCACTCCCCGATCCCCCTGGCGACGACGACCCTGCCGCGGTGGCTTTCACGTCGGGCTCGACCGGGCCAGCCAAGGGAGTCGCCTACCGCCATCACCACCTCCAAGCCCAGCGAGATGCCTTGATGGATGTGTACGACATCTCGGGAGACGATCGACTGGTCGCCGCGTTCGGACCGTTTGCGCTGTACGGGCCTGCAATGGGGATCACGTCGATGGTCCCCGACATGGATGTCACGTCCCCCGGCACGTTGAGCGCCGCGGCCCTCGCCGATGCCGTTGCGGCAATCGACGCCACCCTTGTGTTCGCTTCTCCTGCGGCACTCACCAACGTCGCCGCCACCGCCGGCGAACTCACCACCGCCCACCACGAGGCGCTGAACCGGGTGCGGGTGTTGATGTCAGCCGGCGCCCCGGTGCATCCCGACATCCTCCGCAACTGCGTGGCGTTGATGCCCAATGCTGAAGCCCACACGCCGTACGGGATGACCGAGGTGCTGCCGGTGGCAGACATCACCCTCGAGGGAATCGACGCCGCCGGAGACGGCAACGGGGTGTGCGTCGGCCATCCGGTCGATGGAGTGACAGTGCGGATCAGCCCACTCGACGGCGATGGCATCGCCACGAGCGACCTCACCGACGAGCCGGGGGTGTCCGGTGAGGTCATCATCCAGGCACCCCACATGAAAGAGACCTACGACAAGCTTTGGGTCGCCCAGCACGTATCGGCCTCACCGCCGGGATGGCACCGCAGTGGCGACGTCGGCCACTTCGACTCCGACGGCCGCCTATGGATCGAAGGACGCATGGCTCACATCGTCACAACCCCGAATGGTCCGGTGACCCCGGTGGGCGTCGAACACGCCATCGAGTCGCTGCCCGATGTAGCGCAGGCCGCCGTCGTCGGCGTTGGGCCCCCCGGCACCCAGCAGGTCATTGCCCTCATCCGTCCGGTCTCCGCACCTCGCAGGCCGCGTCTCGCATCGATCGACACCGCCGATGCGGTCCGCTCGGTCGCCGGAGTCGCGGTGACAGCCGTCATCGAGCTGCCCAAGATCCCTGTGGATCGTCGTCACAACTCGAAGATCCATCGTGGCGAGCTGGCCGATTGGGCCGAGAGAACCCTCGCCGGGGCCCGGGTGACGACTCCATGAGGGTGCTCGTCACCGGAGCGACCAGCCTGCTGGGTCGAAGCGTCGCTGCGAACCTGCTCGCCCGCGGCGACGAGGTCACGGTGCTGCAGCGCTCCGCCAGTGGACTCGACACAAGCGAGCACCTCGGCGACATCACCGACGCCGATGCCGTGGCCGCCGCCATCGATGGGGCTGACGCCGTAATCCACCTGGCCGCCCGAGTGTCTGTTGTCGGTCCGTGGGAGGAGTTCGCCCGCATCAACGTGGAGGGAACGAAGACGGTGCTCGACGCTGCCCGGACTGCCGGGGTGACCCGATTCGTCCAGGTGTCGTCACCGTCGGTGGCGCACTCCGGCACGTCGCTGGTG
The DNA here is from genome assembly GCA_013001485.1 of Acidimicrobiia bacterium. Lineage (GTDB taxonomy): Bacteria > Actinomycetota > Acidimicrobiia > Spongiisociales > UBA5794 > JABDIW01. Next base: position 2,193 of record JABDMN010000299.1, on the reverse strand, counting down.
GGGGCCGACGCCGAGTCCGCCGACCCCGTCACAGCCCGCGGCCACTACGCCCGTTCCAAGGCGATGGCTGAGGTCGCCGCACTCTCCGCTGCCGATGACCTTGCGGTCGTTGCCATCCGTCCTCATCTGGTGTGGGGCCCAGGGGACACCCAGTTGGTCGGCCGCATCGTGGAGCGTGCCCGCCAGGGACGCCTTGCGGTCGTTGGATCGGGAATGGCGCTTATCGACACCACATACATCGACAACGCCGCCGATGCCATCGTGGCCGCCCTCGACAAGGCTCCGGACCTATCGGGCCGGGCGCTGGTGGTGTCCAACGGTGAGCCCCGCCCCGTCAAGGAACTCTTCGACCGGATCCTCCAGGCGGCCGGAGTCCCATCACCACGGATGCAGGTCCCGGCGATGGTGGCCAAGGCAGGAGGCACGGTTGCCGAACGGGTGTGGGACCGCACCGGCCGAACCGACGACCCACCGATGACAAGCTTCCTTGCAGAGCAACTATCGACGGCGCATTGGTTCGATCAACGCGAGACCCGTGATCTGCTCGACTGGGCCCCGACGGTGAGCCTCGAAGAGGGATTCCGCCTTCTCGCTGAGTGGTTCGCCACGCCTGAGGCCAACCGGCCCTGACCAGCTCTCGGACCGTTCAGTAGGTTCGGAGTCATGAGTGATCTCAACGAAACCTGGAAGAGGGTCGGGGACGAGTTCCGGACTCTGGGCAAGGTCTTTGCCGAGCGCTATCGCGAAGGCGAAACCACCGAAGAGGAAAAGGAACAGATCGACGACGCCTTGCAGCGATTGACCAACGCGATGGAGACCACGTTCTCAGCGGTTGGCAACGCCGTACGCGACACCGACGTCCAGGAGCACACGAAACGAGCCGCGGACTCGACGTTCCGGGCACTCGGCGACACGTTCAACGAGATCGGCGACGCCATCTCTACGGCTCTCGGGCTCGACAAAGAGGAGCCTGCCGGCGGTGACGGCGAATGGGGGCCGGATGACCAGGCCGATCCCGAAGCCCCGGAGCCCGACGAGTCGATCTGAGTCAGTTCGCCAGCATCAAAGTGCGGAACAGATCGATGCCGACCGGGCCGATCTCGAGCACCCGTGAGTGGAACGCCTTCGTGTCGAAGGCATCGCCGCGACGTTCCCGCAGCTCGTCGCGGACATCGAGGATCGCCTTCTCCCCCACCTTGTAGGAGATCGCCTGTGCCGGCCAACCCAGATACCGCGTCATCTCCGACTCGGCGTAGGCCTTGTCCAGGGTGGCGTAGCCCTGGAGCATCTCGACCCCGGTCTCGAACGTCCACTCCTCCCCGGGATGGAAGGGTTGGTTCTCGGGGATGGTGAACTCGAGGTGTGAGCCGATGTCGATGACGACCCGGCACGCCCGCAGCATCTGGGCTGCCAGGAACCCGAAACGATGGTCCGGGTTCGACAGGTATCCGAGCTCGTCCATCACCAGCTCGGAATACAGCGCCCAGCCCTCGCCGAGTCCGGGTTTCCATGTGAGCAGTCGATGTACGCGGGACAGTTTGTCGGCGTGTGACATCTGGACACCGATCTGGAGGTGGTGCCCGGGAAAGCCCTCGTGGTAGGCGGTGGATACCTCGTCAAACGTCTGGAACGGGCCATCTCCCTTGAGTGACCACCACACCGATCCGGACCGCGTGAAGTCCTCAGACGGCGGCACGTAATAGGCACCAAGCGGTCCGCCGGGCGGGGCGAGTTTCACCTCGACGTCGCGGATGTTCTCAGGAACGTCGAAGTGAGTACCGCCGAGGTCGGCGAGTGCCTGTCGCTCCAAACCGTCGATGAATGCCACGAACGCGTCACGATCGGCAACCAGACGATCGGGATCGGTCTTGAGTAGTTCGAGGACGTCGGCGATCGACGAACCGGGAGAGATCACCTCGGCAACGGCCTCCATTTCGCTGCGGAGCCTGGCGACCTCACCCCACCCCCACGCATACGTGGCCTCCGGGTCGAGCGTCATTCCCAGGAAGCGACGGGCAGAGCGCAGATATCGCTCTCTACCAACGGCGTCCTTCGGGTCGGCATGGGGCAGGTAGACAGCCTCGAGATAGTCGGCGAACTCGCCATAGGCGGCCCGGGCCAGGGCGACTCCGGCGTCGACCGATGCCACCAGCTCGGCGGAGAGGTCGGCCTCATGAGCTGCCTCCCCGACTC
>JABDMN010000158.1 GCA_013001485.1 Acidimicrobiia bacterium | reverse complement strand
TATGCGTACTGTCCCGACCACTGGATCGAATAGCCGGGCGGCAGCGTCATCATCGACTCCACCATGTCCTGCGCGTCCGCGACGTACGACCCGATATCGCGACCCTCGACGTCGATGAAGACCCACGCGGTGAGAAACGCGTTCTCGGTCTTCACCATCATCGGTCCGGAACTGGTACTGATGGTCGCGACTTCGCCGAGCGGGATCTGCTCTGCAAACGAGGCGAAGCGCTCGATGCCCGTCATCGAGGCCGGGGTGGCCATGGCGCTCATCGCGCTACCGCTTCGGCTCGGGACCGGCAGAAGGATGCGCTCGATCCCCTCGGGTCTGTCCCGGAGCTCCTGCGGGTAGCGAAGGCGGACCCCGTACCGCTCGCGCCCCTCCACCGTTTGGGTGATCTGCATGCCCCCGACCGCCGAGGCGATGACGTCCTGGATGGTCGCGACGCTCAAGCCGTAGCGCGCCGCGGCCTCCCGGTCGATCTCGACGTCGAGATACGACCCACTCATCACCCGCTCGCCGTATGCCGAGCGGGTTCCGGGTACCATGTCGACCGCGGCCTCGACTTCGCGCGCGAGCCGTTCGAGCACCGGTAGCTCGGGGCCGAAGACCTTCACGCCGACGGGTGTACGAATTCCGGTGGCGAGCATGTCGATGCGCCCCCGGATCGGCATCGTCCAGGAGTTGGTGATCCCCGCAAAGCGCAGCGCGGCGTCCATCGAGTCGACGAGTGCGTCGGACGTCATTCCCGGTCGCCACTCCGAGGGGTCCTTCAGCACGATGGTGGTCTCGAACATCGACATCGGGGCCGGGTCGGTGGCCGTGTCGGCGCGCCCCGCCTTGCCGAAGACCGACTCGACCTCCGGGAACGAGGCGAGGATCGAGTCCTGCCGCTGCAGCATCGCCGACGCCGTCCGCACACCGATCCCCGGGAGCGTCGTCGGCATGTACAACACCGTTCCCTCGTTGAGCGGAGGCATGAACTCGCTGCCGATGCGTTGGAGCGGGAGCACCGAGAGAATCACGAGTGCGACCGAGCCGGCTACGACCAGAATCCGATTCCTGAGGGACCACTGCAGGACGGGTCTGTAGACCGCGATCAGGCCTCGGGTGAGCGGGTTGTCGTGCTCCCGGCGAATCCGGCCTCGGACGAACAAGCCCATCGCGACCGGCACCACCGTCACCGAGAGCAGCGCCGCCGCCGCCATGCTCAGCGTCTTGGTCCACGCCAAGGGGTGGAAGAGTCGCCCCTCCTGGGCCTCGAGCGCGAAGACCGGGAGGAACGAGACGGTGATGACGAGCAGCGTGAGGAAGAGGGTCGGCCCGACCTCGACGGCGGCATCGCGGACCGTCGCCCACCGCTCGGCCACCGACAGCGATTCGATGTCCAGGGTGCCCGAGTCCCCATCGTGGGCCAGACGGCGCTCGAGGTGCTTGTGCAGGTTCTCGACCATGACGATCGAGGCATCGATCATCGCCCCGATCGCGATCGCGATGCCGCCGAGGCTCATGATGTCGGCATTGATGCCGAGTCCCCGCATGGCGACGAACGCCATGAGGACGCCGAGCGGAAGCACGATCAACGAGACTAGGGCACTGCGCACGTGGAACAGGAAGACGATGCACACGAGAGCGACGACGAGGGACTCCTCGAGGAGCTTCGCACGCAGGGTGTCGATGGCGCGGAGGATGAGGCCGGAGCGATCGTACACCGGGCGGACCACCACGCCATCCGGAAAGCCCGACTCGATTTCGGCGAGCCGCGCCTTCACCCGGTCGATCGTGGCGAGGGCGTTCTCTCCGTACCGCATGACGACGATGCCCCCGACCGCCTCGCCACGGCCGTCGAGCTCGCCGATGCCACGACGAACCATCGGCGCCTCTCGCACCGTCGCGACGTCGGCAATGCGGATCGGCGTGCCGTGGTTCGTGGCCCGCACGACGATGCCCTCGATCTCCTCGATCGACTCGATGTAGCCGAGCCCCCGGATCATGTACTCGCGCTCCGCGAGCTCGAGCATGGTGGCGCCGACGTCCTCGCTGGATCCGCGGAGGGCCGCCATCACCTCGGTGACGGGAACGGCGAACCCCTCGAGCGCCGCCGGGTCGACGGTGACCTCGTACGACTTCTCGAAGCCACCGACGGACGCGACCTCCGCGACACCGGGCACCGAAGTGAGCTGGTAGCGAAGCTGCCAGTCCTGAAACGAACGCAGTTCGGCGAGCGACATGCGACCCGTGGTGTCCTCGAGCGCGTACTGGTACACCCAGCCCAGGCCGGTCGCGTCGGGGCCGAGCGAGGTTTCGGCCGTCTCGGGCAGCCGATCCTCGATCGCGGAGAGGTATTCCAACACCCGCGACCGGGCCCAGTAGAGGTCGGTCCCGTCGTCGAAGATGACGTAGACGAACGACGTCCCGAAGAACGAGTAGCCCCGGACCGTCGAGGCACCCGGCACCTTGAGCATCTCCGACGAGACCGGATAGGTGATCTGATCCTCGACGATCTGCGGCGCCTGGCCTGCGTACTCGGTACGGACGATGACCTGGACGTCGGAGAGGTCGGGTATGGCCTCGAGGGGAATCGTGCGCACGGCGAAGATTCCTCCGGCGAGGAGTCCCACGACCCCCAGACCAACGAGGAACCGATTCCGGATGGACCAGGAGATCAGAGCGGCGAGCACCTCAGTTCTCCCGCGCTCCGGTCGTGTCGGGCTGCATGTCGTGGCCCGTGTGATCCATCTCGTCCCCGCCGCCCGTTCCACCCATCTCAATGGAGTCCATCTCCATCGAGTCCATCTCCATGCTGTCCATC
>JABDMN010000291.1 GCA_013001485.1 Acidimicrobiia bacterium | reverse complement strand
TCGGTGACCTCGCCGGTCTGCATAGTTTGGGCACCCGCGACGAGACGCTCGGTGCGTTCAATCAGCTCCGAGCGAAACAGTTCTTGAAGTTCAGGGTCCTGATTCCAGGCCACGATCTCTCCACGAGGGCTACTCGTGGTATCGGCGCCCGGGGGGCAAGCCTTGAGGAGCCAACGCCCAGTATCAGGCAGTTTCCGGTGCCCGGCTCATTCCCATTCGATGGTGGCAGGCGGCTTCGACGAGATGTCGTACGCCACCCGGTTGATTCCCGTTACCTCATTGATGACTCGTGAGCTGATCCGCTCGAGGACCTCGTACGGGAGACGGGCCCAATCTGCAGTCATTGCATCTTCGGAGGTCACGGCGCGAACGATCAACGGGTAGGCATAGGTGCGGCCGTCACCCTGTACACCCACCGACTTGATGGCGGGAAGAACGCCAAAGGTCTGCCACAACTCGCGATAGAGACCGGCGCGCCTGATCTCCTCGAGAACGATCTCATCGGCATCCCTGAGGATGTCGAGGCGCTCAGGGGTGACCTCACCAATGATGCGGACAGCGAGACCAGGTCCCGGGAATGGTTGACGCCAGACAATCTCCTCGGGCAAGCCCAGCTCTTCCCCGACGAACCGAACCTCGTCCTTGAAGAGGTCCCGAAGCGGCTCGATCAGGTCGAACTTCATGTCGTCGGGGAGGCCGCCGACGTTGTGGTGGGACTTGATCTTGGCGGCGTCCTTGGTGCCTGATTCGATGATGTCGGGGTACAAGGTTCCCTGCACCAGGAATCGGGTGTCGGAGAGATCTGCGGCGACGTCCTCGAAGACCCGGATGAAGGTCTCTCCGATGATCTTGCGTTTCCGTTCGGGATCGGTAACGCCGGCGAGAGCACCGACGAAGCGTTCCCTGGCGTCGACATTGATGAGGTTCATGTGGAAGTTGCGTCGGAACGTCTCGTCTACCTGCTCGGCCTCGCCCTTTCGCAGCAGCCCGTGGTCGACGAACACACAGGTGAGTTGGTCGCCGACGGCCTTGTGTACGAGGGCCGCCGCCACCGACGAGTCGACGCCACCCGACAGGCCACAGATGACTTTCTCGTCACCTACGGCCGCTCGAACCGAGTCGACCGCCTGCTCGATGATCCCGACGTGGGTCCACGTTGGCCGGGCCTTGCACACCTCGTAGAGGAAGTGCTTGATGATCTCCTGACCGCGAGGCGTGTGGGCCACTTCGGGGTGGAACTGGACTCCGAAGAGCCCCCGATCGGGTGCCTCCATCGCCGCCACCGGGGAATCGGGCGTCGACGCGACCACCGTGAACCCCGTGGGTGGAGCGACGACCGCGTCACGGTGTGACATCCACACGGTCTGATCGGTGGGCAGGTCGTGGAACAGTGTGGAGTTCTCGGCAACGGTGAGTTCGGTCTTGCCGTACTCGGCGACGTCATTTGCTGCGACCTCGCCACCCAGCGAGTGAGCCATCACCTGGTGCCCGTAGCAAATCCCGAGGACGGGAATGCCGAGCTCCAGGATCGCCGGGTCGACTTCGTAGGCGCCGTCGGCGTACACCGATGCGGGACCTCCCGAGAGAATCACACCGACCGGGTCGAGCGCCTTCACCTCGGCAGCCGAGATGTCGCGAGGAACGATCTCGGAGTACACGTGGCATTCGCGAACCCGTCTAGCGATCAGCTGGGAGTACTGCGCCCCGAAGTCGACGACGAGCACACGATCGAAGTCACCGGCGGAGGCGTGACCGGTGGCGCTCACCCCATCCCCACACCCTGGGAGCGCTGCAGCTTCTTGCCTTCGGTTTGCAGCGCAGGAGCGATCATGACCTCGGCCTTCTGGAACTCCTTGACGTCTGCGTAGCCGGTGGTTGCCATCGAGACCCGCAACGCACCGAACAGGTTCCGGCGACCGTCGTTCTCGTGAGCCGGGCCCAGAAGAATGTCTCGCAGCGTGCCGAGCCGACCGACCTCGACCCGGGTTCCCCTGGGAAGAGTCGGGTGGAACGTCGCCATGCCCCAATGATGTCCACGCGCCGGGGCCTCGTCGGCCGCGGCAATCGGCGAACCCAACATCACTGAGTCGGCGCCACACGCGATCGCTTTGGCTACGTCACCACCGGTGCGCATGCCGCCGTCTGCGATGACGTGAACGTATCTACCGGTCTCCTCGAGATACCGGGTACGGGCTCCGGCTGCGTCAGCGATCGCCGTCGCCTGAGGCACACCGATCCCGAGGACGCCGCGCGACGTGCAGGCCGCGCCAGGGCCGACGCCAACGAGGACGCCGACAGCGCCGGTCCGCATCAGGTGAAGGGCCCCTGAGTACGACGCACAGCCGCCAACGATCACCGGGACGTCGGAGTTGACGATGAAGTTGTTCAGGTCGAGCGGTTCCTCGCGGGTCGACACATGCTCGGCGGAAACCACCGTGCCCTGGATCACCAGGATGTCGAGACCTCCACCGATGGCCATCTCTGCGTACTTCCCGACGTTCTGCGGAGTGAGGCTGGCGGCGGCCATGACGCCGCCGTCCTTGATCTCCTGGACTCGTTGGCCGATCAGCTCGGGCTTGATCGGTTCCTGATAGAGCTCCTGCATCCGCTGGGTTGCCTTGCCCGCTTCGAGATTGGCGATCTCCTGGTAAACGGGCATGGGATCGGCATACCGGGTCCACAACCCTTCGAGATTCAGCACGGCCAGACCACCGAGCC
>JABDMN010000274.1 GCA_013001485.1 Acidimicrobiia bacterium | reverse complement strand
GCACGGCGCCGGCCGGGGGTACGGCAGACAGGAACTCGGACACGGCGGTGGTGAAGATCACATCACCGTTCAGCACGAGGAAGCGATCGTCGAGCTGATCCAGGATCTGGGTCACGGCGCCAGCCGTATCGAGCGGGCGTTCCTCGACCGCGAGGTCGAGACGGGGTCCTCCGGTCGCGCTGGAGGCATACCCGCGCCAGGCCTCGACCTGATCGAGGCCGACGGCGAGCACGACCTCCTCAATGCCGGCGGCGGCAAGCTGGCTCAACTGGTGCTCGAGGAATGGACGGCCTGCCAGCGGCAACAACGACTTGGGAGTCGATGCCGTCAACGGCCACATCCTGGTGCCACGACCACCCACCAGAACGACTGCTTGACGGATTGCTGACGCGGAAACGGAGGTCACAGCACGCGACGATACCTGGCCAAATGCCCGCAGGGCCGCTGCTGGCATACTCCGCCGATGCCCGTCATCTCGAATACCGAGCCTGGCCGCTCCGGCAATCTGCGCTGGACCGGACAGGGATCCGTTGCCGAATCGACATCCCCGCGTCGTGGATGAAGTGAGCACCTGGAGAGGCAACCGGTCGCACGTCATCTACACCGTTGCCGTGTTCATCCTGCTCGCCTCGCTCGACAACACTGCGCTGGCCATGATCCCCGCCATGGTCAAGCCGGTTTCGTCCGAGCTCGGCGTGAGCGAGGTCGCCATCGGGTTCATGACGGCAACCGTCGTCCTCATCACCGCATTGACCGCGGTCGTCTGGGGGTTCCAGGGCGACCGCTCGAACCGAAAGGTGTTGCTGTTGGTCGGGACCGCGGTGTGGTCCGGTGGCACCGCATTGTCGGCAACCGCTGGTTCGTACGGAACGCTGTTTAGCTACCAGCTCATCACCGCAGTCGGTCTCGGTTCCATCGCATCGGTGGGCTTCTCGATGGTCAGCGATCTGATCCGACCCGGACGGCGAGGTCTCGTCATGAGTTTCTGGGGGATCTCCCAGGGGCTGGGCACACTGGGTGGAGGCCTCCTGGCTTCACAGCTCGGTGCTGGTGACTTCCGACAGCCGTTGATGGCTGTCGCCATCGCCGGGCTTGGGTGTGCGGTGCTCTATATCCCTGCCTTCAATCCACCCCGGGGCTTCCGCGAGCCGGAGCTCGAAGGCACCGCGATCGGCGACGACCACGTCATCGATCGGTCACAGGTGCCGGCGTTGATGCGCAAACCCACCAACCGATGGCTCATCCTGCAGGGGTTCACAGCTCAATTCGCCTACGGCTCGCTGATCTGGGCGACGTTCCTGTATCAGAGCAAGGTGGAGGCGGCGGGGTACTCCGAGGCCACCGCGACCAAGGTGGGAGGCCTGTTCGTGGCCATCTTTCAGGTCGGTGCCCTCATGTCGATCGTTGCCGGTCATATCGGCGATCGACTCCAGGAACGGACTCCTCGAGGACGGGCGTTGCTGTCTGCCGCCGGCATCCTCGGCGCCATCCCCTTCTTCATGGTCTTCTTCTTCGTCCCGCTTCGCGGACTCGATGTCACCGAGGGGGCCGGAACCGGCCAACTGATCCCCGAGGTGCTGCGCGAGCTGGCGACCAACCCGTGGGCGGCAACGGCGTTCGTCTCCGCGATCCTGGCGATCGCGCTGACTTCGGCGGACTCGCCAAACTGGTTCGCCCTCATCTCGGACGTCAACCTCCCCGAGCACCGTGGCACCGTCTACGGGCTGGGAAACCTCACCAACGGCGTCGGAAGGGCCATCGGCAACGGTATGACCGGACCCGCCGCCGTCGGCCTCAGTGCGTCGATGCCTCCACCGTGGAACTGGGCGACCGGTTTGGCGCTCTTCCAGGTGTTCTTCCTGCCAACGGGCTACTGCTACTGGAAAGCCGCTGAGACCTCGGCCGATGACATCGCCGACGTGCGCTCCACCCTGAGGGCGCGAGCCGGAGGCTGATCAGGCTGTTGGCGCCGGAGGAAGCTGTTCGGTGAAGAACTCCACCAGGCGATCGACGGCGTCATCAGAAGCGGCCAAATCGAACCCCGGTGCGGCGTCGTCATGGAAACCGGCTCCGACGCCTCCGTACAGAACGACCTCGGCCTGAGGGAGTGCTGCCCGCAGAGCCTCGACCGAGGCAGAGGCAGGGTCGTCCTGACCAAACAGCGCCAGCACCGGGCTCGCTGCCGACACTCCCGGCTCGAAGCCGACGCCGATAACGGCAACCGCGTCAGCCTTCCCGTCGAACGCAGCCTCACCACCAGCAGCAATGCCGAGCAGTCCACGACCGTCCTGTCCCGAGGACCAGTCGGAGGCAGGGTTGGCGACGAACGACCTGACGTCGGACGACGCACCAGGCGCAGTCACGACGACAGCGAGACCGTTGCGAGCCAGGCGCCGGGCGAATGCGCGGGTGGAAGACGCTGGGTCGGCGGTGAGGAGGATCACGGTCGGCCAGGCCCCCGTCAGGTCGGGACGGGTCAAGTAGGCGTCGTGGATCCGCGGTCCGACGGCGACGCGCATGCTCCCGAACAAGATCGGGACAGTGCCTTCACCAGGAAGAACGCTCATCGCGCGGAGGCTAGCGCCGGACGAAGGCGAGCCCGGGTCCATCCAGATTCAGATAAACCGGAAGCTTCAACGCGCCGATACAGGCCCCATCATGCGTATCCAGTCAAGAAACGACGACGGCTTCACCATGATCGAGCTGATCATGGTGCTGTTCATCATTGGGCTCCTCGTCGTCATCTCACTCGTATCGTTCGTGGGGTTCAGCGAGCGAGCCGAAAGTGTCGGCACTGACGTCGAGACCCGCTCGGCGATCCTGGAGAACGCTCAGGCCGACGGGACCCTCACCTCCCTCGAGCAGGTCGTCGTCGATTCGATCGCCCTCGAGCCAGCTGATCGTCCGGTGGTCATGCTCTCCACCGACGGTGAGATCTGCGTGTGGGGCGACAACGGAGATGGCACGTGGACCGGGCTGTGGGAATCGACACCCAACGGAGGCGCCACTCTGCTGACGGCATCGTTCACGACACTGCCGTCTGCGTGCCCGACCTCCAGTGATCTCGCATCCGACTCTTGGGGCTCCTAAGCCTCGGTAGGCCTCACGTGGCTGACGGCTCCTGAGGTCAGCTCGACAACCCCGCCCTCGGTCTCGACGACAAGGGCTCCGTTCGGTCCGACATCCACTGCCATTCCCTGGCCCGAGTCGGCGCCTTCCCACCGCACAGCCCTATTGAGGGTGACCGACAGCTTTCGATACCGATCACGGTCCCAAGCACTCGGCCCCGACCTCGCCGCATCGACGACCGAATCTGCCCACTGTCGGGGCATCGACCGAATCATCTCGATTCCAGGGTCGGCACCGAAGACCCCTCCCATTCCATCGGGAGCAGCGGGCCACCACAGATTCACGCCGAGTCCGACCACCACCACCTCGTCGAATGCCTCGGTGAGGAGGCCCCCCACCTTGACGTCGCCACGCATCAGGTCGTTGGGCCACTTGAGTCCCAGCCCTCCGATCGCATCTGCGACAGCCACACCGGCGGCAAGGGTGAGAACCGGCCGGGTCAGAGCCGTCCACGCCTTGTGCAACGAGGCCGGCGCGAATGCCAGCGAAGCAGCAACCGCACGAGGGGCATTGAGCCAGGACGCTCCGCTTCGGCCGCGCCCGGCGCGTTGGGCACTTGCCGTTACGAGCACCGGTTCGTCGGTGTGTCTGCGGCGGGCCTCGTCTTGAGTCGAGGCGACCTCATCGAGATGAACGACCTGCATGGGCCCATCCTTGCTCACGAACATGGCACGCGCCGCAGCCGCCCCCGATACCCTGTATCCAAGAGCAACGCCGGGAAGTCAAACACCACAACCCGAGGGACACCCGTGACCGACGACCGTATCGAGCAACTGCGACGCCTCAAGGAGGAGGCGCTGACGCCTGCCTCACAGCGCGCCGCCGACCGCCAGCACGACCGGGGCAAGCTGACGGCCCGCGAACGCGTGGACCTGCTCGTGGACAAGGGCTCGTTCCAGGAACTCGACATGCTCACTCGTCACGATGCTCGAGGACTCGGGTTGGAGAACCATCGCCCCCTCGGAGATGCAGTCGTCACGGGTTGGGGCACTGTTGATGGCCGCACCGTGTTCCTGTTCGCCGAGGACTTCACCGCTTACGGAGGCAGCCTTGGGGACGTTGTGGCCGACAAGATCTGCAAGGTCATGGATCTCGCCATGGATACGGGGGCTCCCCTGGTCGGACTCAAGGACTCCGGCGGCGCCCGAATCCAGGAGGGTGTTGTTGCCCTCGATGGCTACGGCCGTATCTTCGAGCGAAACGTCCGGGCATCAGGGCTGATCCCTCAGATCTCGGTGATCATGGGGCCTTGTGCCGGTGGCGCCGTCTACTCACCTGCCATCACCGACTTCGTGTATCAGGTGGAAGAAACCGCCCACCTCTTCATCACGGGGCCCGATGTGATCAAAGCCGTCACCGGCGAAGAGGTCACCTTCGATGAGTTGGGCGGTGCTCACGCCCATGCAGGGTCGTCCGGAGTCACTCACTTCGTCGCCGGAGACGACAGGGATGCAATGGAACAGGTCCGCTACCTGTTGTCGTTCCTGCCGTCGAACAACATGGAAGTGCCGCCCTATTTCACACCGCTCGACCAGCCGGATCGGATGTCTGAGCGTCTCACCGACCTCATCCCCTCGTCACCGAACCAGCCGTACGACATGGCCGGGCTCATCGAGCAGATCGTCGACGATGGGGACTTCTATCAAGTCCACGACGAGTACGCCCAGAACATCGTCGTCGGCCTTGCCCGCCTCGACGGCTACACGATCGGCATTGTTGGGAACCAACCGGCGGTTCTGGCCGGCACCCTCGACATCAAGGCATCGGAGAAGGCCGCCCGGTTCATCCGGTTCTGCGACGCCTTCAATATCCCGCTCGTGACATTCGTCGATGTGCCCGGATTCCTGCCTGGAGTCGATCAGGAGCACAACGGCATCATCCGGCATGGGGCCAAGCTGCTCTACGCCTACGCCGAGGCAACGGTGCCCAAGGTGACGGTGATCACTCGCAAGGCCTACGGAGGCGCCTACGTGGTCATGAACTCGCGCAGCCTGAGAGCCGACATGGTCTACGCCTGGCCGACGGCGGAGATCGCCGTGATGGGTGCCCAGGGCGCAGTCAACGTGATCCACCGCCGCGAGATCGCAGCGGCCGACGACCCGGACTCCAAGCGAGCCGAGTTGATCACCGACTACGAAGAGCGCTTCAACAACCCGTACATGGCAGCCGAGAGGGGTCTCGTCGACGATGTCATCGAACCTCGCGAGACCCGTCCCCGCCTGATCCGTACGCTGGAAATGCTGCGGACCAAGCGCGAGGGAATGGCGCCCAAGAAGCACGGCAACATCCCCCTCTAGGCTGGCGCTATGGAGTCCGTCCTCATCGCCAACCGTGGAGAAATCGCTGTCCGCATAATCCGGGCGGCCGCCGAGAGAGGTCTGCGGACGATCGCCGTCTACTCCGAGCTGGATCGAGACGCCGTCCACGTCGAACTTGCCGACGAGGCATGGAACATCGGGCCCGCCCCCGCAGCGGACTCCTACCTGAACATCACCCGCATCATCGAGGTCGCCCAGGAGTCCGGAGCCGACGCCATTCACCCCGGGTACGGGTTCCTGGCAGAGAACGCCGACTTCGCCCAGGCCGTGCTCGACGCCGGAGTCACGTGGATCGGGCCGCCACCCGCTGCCATTGCGACCATGGGCGACAAGATCGCTTCGCGACGTGCCGCAATCGAGGCGGGGGTCGAGGGTGTCCCGGGCAGCATCGACCCGGTGACTGCCGCAGCCGAGGTTCGCCGCATCGGAGACGACATCGGATACCCCATCGCCATCAAGGCCGCTCACGGAGGCGGGGGGAAGGGCCTCAAGATCGTGCACGACCCCGACGAGATCGAGGATGCATTCGAGTCGGCGCGGAGGGAGTCGGACGCCTGGTTCGCCAGTCCCGACGTGTACGTCGAGCGATACCTGGAGAAGACCCGCCACATCGAGGCTCAGGTGCTCTTCGACAACGACGGCAACGGCGTCTTTCTGGGAGAACGCGACTGCTCGGCGCAACGCCGACACCAGAAGCTGATTGAAGAGACTCCAGCGGTCGGGGTGACCGATGCGCAACGATCGATCCTTGGAGAGAAGGCCCTGGCGATCGCATCCGCTGCCGGATACCAGAACGCAGGCACGGTGGAGTTCCTGCTCTCCGAGAACGGCGAGTTCTATTTCCTCGAGATGAACACTCGTCTCCAGGTCGAGCACACCATCACCGAGGTCGTCACCGGCATCGACATCGTCCATGCTCAGTTTGTGGTTGCCGAGGGTGGGCCTCTGCCGGTGACCGAGACGCCGCCGACCCGAGGCCACGCCATCGAGATGCGCATCAACGCCGAAGACCCGGCGCGTGGCTTCGCCCCCACGCCCGGCGACGTCGTCGAGTACCGGGAACCCGGGGGCTACGGGGTTCGGGTGGACTCAGGCGTGCGTCGCGGCTCGACGGTGAGCCAGTACTACGA
>JABDMN010000273.1 GCA_013001485.1 Acidimicrobiia bacterium | reverse complement strand
GGAGCGGGGAACCAGAGCCGCCGGATGTGGCGCTTCGCCAGCGTCATGGCGGCGTCGAACCGGATGATCGGGAACTTGCGAGCGACGTGAAGGATGGTCTGGATGACACCCTCACGAACTTCGGCCTCGAGGTAGTTGAGCTGAGCGGTGTCGTTCCACGGCATCGCGGTGCCGTCGTTGCCGTGATAGATGTATCGGGTCTCGCCGGTCTGGTGGTCGTAGCGCTTGAAGACGACCGCGGCGTCTGTGCCGTCCCAGTAGTGGTCCTCGATCTGCACCGTGACCCTGTCGTCGTGGCTGAGGTCGGCTCCGGTGAACGAGTACCCGGGGTACGGCGGATGGTCGAGCGACAGGAACCAGTGCGGGTGCTCAACGACCCACCGGCCGTCGATGCCGACGTGGTTCGGCACCATGTCGCTGGCCAGCCGGATTCCCCGCTCCCACGCCCGATTGCGCAGGTTCTCGTAGGCCTCTTCCCCACCTAGGTCGTGGGCGATCATGTAGTCGTAGAGGGCATAGGCCGAGGCGACCGCGTCGGGATCGCCCCGCATGTGTTTGATGGTGCGGGACGCCGTCGACCGCTCCCACAGACCTATCAACCACAGTCCAGTGAAACCGGCTGCCGCGATTCGGTCGAGTTCCTGGTCAGGCACCTGGTCGAGACGGACGATCTCGCGTTCGTAGTCACGCGACAACTGATGGAGCCACACATACGTGCTCTTCGCCAGCAGCACCACCTGCGGCATCCAGGAGCTGTCCTGACTGAACCGTTCGTACTCCCCGCCCCCACCCGCCAGGGCGGCGGCGTCGAGGATCGGCGGGGGCCCAAACCCGAGTCCGCCATCCTTGCGCTCCTCCACGAGGACGTCGGTGGCTCTCAGGATCCGATCGAGTAGCCCGGGGAACCGGTCAGAGAGGAGATCGGTCCAGTTCTCCTTGACGTAGCGGAGCTGGCCTTCCAGTGAGGTGGGGCTGGCTGCGGCGGGCGCACGGAGCAGTTCGAGCAGGTTCATCGACCCTTCGCTTCCGGCCTCCACCGGGTCGAGATCCTCGAAGAACGACTCCAACGCCTCGATTGCTTCGTCGTAGGACTCGCGGGCCTCGAGTGGCGCATCGTCGAACAGCTCACGGAACCGGACGTTCGCCGGGTTCTCGTTGCCGAGGCGAAGCATCAGCAGCTCCTCGAGAGAGCCCTCCCGATGCGGAGTGCCGTCTTCGTCCGCCGAGTCCAGGTACTGGACGACGGAAAGAAGCTCCTCGAGCACCGCCACCGGAGGAAAGGCTCCGGTGAAGTCTCCAAGGAGGCCGTCAACCTCCTCACCTCCGACGTTGTCATTGAGGTGGTGGAGTGCCTTGTCGAACAGCTGCGGCTCGTTCTCCTCTTCGTAGAGGCCCACCACGGCCCGCAGGACCTCCTCGATGATCCCCGCGGCGTACAACTCGCCGGCTGACACTGCCGATTCAGGGAACCGGGCCGCGTCCCGCACCTCGTTCATGTGGTGGGCAACGGTCGCCGACACCTTGAGGTCGGCCGCGTCGAGGGTTCCGCGCGGCTTGAACAACTTGGTGAAGAGCCGGTATCGGGATCGGGCAGGCCGGAAGACGTGCATCGGAGACGTACCTTACGCAGGACCGTGGCCGACAGTTTGGGTCGCCCAAACACCTATCGTCGCCGTCGTGACCGATGACTCCCCCACCATCGACGAACCGAGCCATCCCACTCGCACGGGTCAGGCCCTCGGCGAGTTGAAGGATCTGTTCACCGGGCCACGCACGGTCGGTGACTCGATCATCCCTCCGCTGGTGTTTGCCGTCGCCAACGCCATCGGCGGGATCCCTGCCGCCGTCATTGCCTCGCTGACTGTTGGAGCCGGCTTCGTCGCCTACCGGGTGAGGAAAGGCCGACCGATCATCTACGCACTTGGCGGCCTCGCCGCGGTCGGGTTCGCCCTGGCGCTGGCAGTTCGATCGGGACGCGCCGAGACGTTCTTCCTGCCCGGCATCATCTCCCAGGCCGCATACGCCGTCCTCGCCGTGGTCTCGATTGCGGTCCGACGCCCGATGACGGCGTGGATGAGCTACATGTTCCGCGGCTGGCCGTTGCCCTGGTTCTGGAGAAACGACGTCCGCCCCGCCTACACAGAGACCACCTGGCTGTGGGCCGTCTACTTCTCCGCCCGTGCCGGTGGGCAGTGGTATCTGTTCAACGAGGGTCGCACCGCATTGCTGGCCACCTTCAAGGTGGCGACCTCATGGCCCATCCTGGTGTTCGTGCTGGTGGGCACCTATGTCTACGGCAACTGGCGCCTGCACCGGCTCGGTGGGCCAAATGTCGAGGAGTTCAAGGCCGGAACCGAGCCACCATTCGCCGGCGGACAGGTCGGGTTCTAGAGCCGAGTACGCAGATCGGCCCTGATTGCCGCAGTCAGCTGGGCGAGGCGGGCGACGTCGCGAATCGGCTGCCCCGAGCCATCCCGCACGAAGAACGTGTCGCGGACCATGGTCCCCATCGTCTCGATGCGAGCCACCTGGATATCGAGCCCCGCCCGGTACAAGGCACCCACGATGGTGAACAGAGCGCCGGGCTGGTCGGCGCAACGCACCTCGATCACGGTGTATCGCTGCGACGGGTCGGGAGGCGCGGCCACCTCGACCGACCTGGCGACGATCGCCCGCCGGTAGTCGGAACGCTTCGCGGTAACGAGCGCGTCGAGGTCGAGCTCTCCGCCCGCCGCCGCTTCCAGATCACCCAGGATGACGTCCCACCGCTGCGGATCCACCGTGGTGCCGCTGCGCACGTCGCTTACGGAGAAGGTGTCGAGGGCAATCCCGTCGGGTCGAGTCCATAACTTGGCCTCGTGAATCGAGATGTTGTGGACCGCGAAGACACCTGCAACTTCGCCGAGCAGTCCGGTGTGATCGGGCGCAACCACCGTAACCACGTTGCCCTCGCTGGCCACCGCCGCAGGTCGCTCACCCAGGCGGCTCATGACAGCGAGATGCGCCGCGGTCTCTTCGTTGGTGTGAGCGGCGAGGTACCCACTGCCCATCGAGTCGATGAGGTCGAGCACGTCACCTACCGGAGCGTCAGTGGCTGCAGCCAGTTTCTCGGCCAGCGACTCGCGGGGGGTTCCGGCACCAGGTTCCATCACCCCGGCGACCCGCATGAACACCGACCGCATCAGTGATGCCTTCCACGGCGAC
>JABDMN010000267.1 GCA_013001485.1 Acidimicrobiia bacterium | reverse complement strand
GCCTGGCCCTGCCCGTCGCAGATCGGCGAAATGCTCCACCTGGTGGGATCGATGGTCGATAGATCACCGATGGACAACGTTGCGGATCTCCGCGTCCTGCTTGCCTCGCGCCATGCGCTGCTCCTTGCCGAAACTCAGGACGAGGAGCGGTTCCGTACGATCCTCGACCGAGCCGCCGGTGAGCTAGATCTCCCGGTGTGGTTGTGGAGCGCCACAACCGGGCTCGCCCGGGTCGGGCTTCCCGTCCAATACGGCACGAGGAACCCGCATCTGGCGATTCAGTTCATCAACGACAACGGCTTGCCAGGCGTCTACGTGTTCGCCGACGCGCATCCCATCCTCGACGACTCCCGCGTCGTCAGGGGCGTCAAGGAGTTGGCCATGGACCCGCCCGAGGGCCAGACCGTGATCCTCACGGCGCCGAAACACGAGGTGCCCGCCGAGCTGGAAGGCCTGGCGCATGTGTGGAGGTTGCGGCCGCCCGATGCCGTCGAGCTTCGGGAGCTCGCCGAGCGCACCTTTGGCGATCTCGCCGATCGTGACATGACGGTGGACCTCTCCGTCGCGGCCATCGACGAGCTGGTGTCGGCCCTGGCCGGCCTCAGCCTGGGTGAGGCCGAGCGCCTCATCCAGAGGGCGGCGCTCAGCGACGGCTCGGTTTCCGATGGCGACCTTCCCTCGATCCGTCAGGCCA
The DNA here is from genome assembly GCA_013001485.1 of Acidimicrobiia bacterium. Classification (GTDB taxonomy): domain Bacteria; phylum Actinomycetota; class Acidimicrobiia; order Spongiisociales; family UBA5794; genus JABDIW01. The sequence continues at coordinate 7,607 of JABDMN010000267.1, read as the reverse complement.
AGGCCGAGTTGCTGGCAGGCGACGGCATCCTCGAGCTGGTGGAGGCGAACGTGGGGTCTCTCGACGACGTCGGCGGATTCGACAACCTCAAGGAGTGGCTGGTGATCCGGTCGGCAGTGTTCACGGGAGCCAGCGTCTCCGGCATCGACCCACCAAAGGGCATGCTGCTCACAGGGATCCCGGGAGCAGGGAAGTCTCTCATCGCCAAGACCGTGGCGACGGCGTGGGGCGTCCCCCTGGTGCTTCTCGACCCTGCCCGGCTGTTCTCGAAGTACATCGGCGAGTCTGAGGAGCGGCTGATCCGCGCCCTCGAGTCCGTGGAGGCCATGGCGCCGGCCGTGCTGTGGATCGACGAGATCGAAAAGGGCTTTGCCACGTCGGGTGACGGAGACGGTGGAGTGAGCAAGCGCATGCTGGGGACGTTCCTCCGCTGGATGCAGGATCGACCCGGCGGAGTGTTCGTCGTGGCCACCGCAAACGATGTGTCGTCGCTACCGCCCGAGTTCCTGCGTCGGGGCCGATTCGATGAGATCTTCTTCGTGGACTTGCCTCGAGACGGCGCACGCCAGGCGATCTTCGAGACGCATCTGGAGCGGCGTGACCTCGACCCCACTCGCTTCGAGCTCGACAACCTGGTGAAAGCGACCAACGGCTTCTCGGGCGCCGAGATCGAGACCTGCATCGTCGGTGCGCTCTATCGCGCTCTTGCCGCCCAGCGCGAGGTCACCAACTCCGACGTGGCCAGTGAGGTTGCTGCGACGGTCCCGTTGTCGGTGTCTCGGGCCGAGGATGTCGCCGCGTTGCGCACCTGGGCCCAGGGCCGAGCGGCGATCGCCTAGCCCAGCAGTCGCGGGCTAGGTCAGCACCACCAGGTCGAGCAGCGACTCGTCGTAGAAAGAGGTCTCGCCGTCGGGCATCAGCACGACGCGGTCGGGCACCATCTCCTCTACGAATTCCCGGTCGTGGCTCACCAGGATCAAAGTCCCCTCATAGAGGGCGATCGCATCGAGTAGGGCGTCGCGGGCCTGCGGGTCGAGGTTGTTGGTGGGCTCGTCGAGCAGAAGCACGTTGTGGCCACCGGTGACGATCTGGGCCAGCGCCAGCTTGGTTTTCTCTCCTCCGGACAATGTGCCGGCATCCTGATCGATCTTGTCGGCGAGCAAGAAGTGGCCGAGAATCGAACGCAGCTCCTTGTCCGGAAGCGCCGACACCCGATGCATGTGATCGAGCACTGAGGTACCCGAATGGATCTCCTCGTGCTCCTGGGCGTAGTACCCCAGCGAGGCGTTGTGCCCGATCGTGATCTCGCCGGTGTCGGCCGTCTCCTCGCCGGCCAGGATTTTGAGCAGCGTCGTCTTTCCTGCCCCGTTGAGACCCATGATCAACAGCCGCTCCCCACGGTCGACGTCGACCCGAACGTCGACGAACACGATGTTGTCATCGAATGCCTTGGCGAGCCCGTTGGCCAGCAGTGGTGTCTTCCCAGACGGACGAGGTTGAGGAAAGCGCATGGCGACCTTGCGCTCGTTCGGACCGATTTCGGTGCGCTTCGCCTTGAGCTTGGCGACCCGTGTCTCCCACGACCGGGCGCGTTTGGCCATCTTCTCGGTCGAGCCCTTGAAGCGACGGATGCCTTCCTCGAGCCTCGAGATGGTGGCGTCCTGGTGTTTGCGCTCCTTGATCCGTTGCTCGCGACGCCGATCGCGCTCTGCGATGTAGTAGCTGTAGTTACCGCGGAACATCTCGACCCGACCGCCTTCGAGAGCAAGAACAGACGTGATCGACTCGTCGAGGAGAGGCAGGTCGTGAGAGATGACCAGCAACCCGCCGCGATAGTTGGCAAGGAACGCCATGAGCCAGGCCTTGGCATCGAGGTCGAGGTGATTGGTGGGCTCGTCGAGGAGGAGCACATCGGTTTCCGCGAACAGGATGCGGGCAAGCTCGACCCGGCGTCGCTGGCCACCCGACATCGTGGCCAGACCCTGGTCGAGCTCGTCAGAGGAGATACCGAGCGAGGCCGCGAAGCGCTTGGCCTCGGCCTCGGCGACGTATCCACCACGGGACTGGAACTCGGTGTCGAGTCGAGAAAACCGGGAGATCAGCTTGTCGAGCGAAGCACCGCTGGTGGCCTCCATCTTGAGGCGGACCTCTTCCATCTCGGCACGGAGGGAGCCGATGTCGCGGGCGGTGAGGATTCGCTCGATCGCGGTGACCTCGCCTTCTTGCAGCTCCGGGAGATGGGCATCCTGGGACAGATAGCCGACGACACCGCTGCGGGTGATCGACCCTGCGGCCGGCATCGCCCGATCGCCAAGGGTGCGCATCAACGTGGTCTTACCCGCGCCATTTCGGCCCACGAGCGCGGTCTTGTCGCCGGCCTGGACGGTGAGGTCGACGTCAGAGATGAGCCGGCGGGCGCCGGCTTCGATGTTGAGTCCGCGAGCGATGATCATCGGCACGGAACGGTACTCGGCGTCGCCACGTCCCCTGGCAGGCGTGCGACCGGGTTCAGCTTTGTGGAGCCGGGGCCGATAGATGGTGCATGAAGCGTCTTCTTGCTGCCGTCATGCTCGTCGCCGCGTTGGCGGCGTGCGGCAGCGACCCAGCCCCGACGTCGACGACGAATCCTGGTGAGCCACAGACCCAGCAGGGTCGACTGGTTGAGCGAGCGAACTCGACGGCGGACCTCCTCGAGGACCGCAATGCCGCTATCAACGACCAGTTATCTCCCTGATCGCATCCGGCGGGCGATCCAAACGATGGAGCGGACCGCGCCTATGGCGTCGCGCCTCGATACCAGGCCAGATACCGGGGCGAGCACGACGTGGCGCAGTCCGACTTCGACGTAGTCGCGGAGCTGATCGAGAACTCGCTCCCTGGTGCCCCACACCACGAGATCGGCGAGCATCTCGACCGGCACCTTCGCCATCGCATCCTCGAGTTCTGCACGTGAGTAGCGCGAAGGCACGATGTCGATCATCCCGCCAAACCCTTCGCCAAGCGGATGGGTGAGCCCGGCGGCCTTCCAGACCTCGTCGGTGGCGAGCAGTGCCGAGAGCCGGACCGGTTTGGTGTCGAGCAGCTTGCGGGCGTGCTTTTCGGATCGACCGATCACACAGAACACCTGGTATCCCGGAGTGATGGCGGCCGGATCACGCCGGGCGAGACGCGCCGCGGCCCGGATCGCGTGCAGCTTCCCGGCGTAGTCGTCGGGGCTCATCGGCAGCGTCGGCCACCAGCCGTCGGCGTACGTCCCGCACAACCGCAGCATGCGAGGGCCGTGGGCAGCAACCCAGATCTCCGGAGCACCGACCGCTCCCGGACGCAGGTCCATCTCGGCGTGGTCGAGCTGGTGGAAACGCCCCTGGAAGTCGATTGGTCCTTCGCCGTCGAAGACCATTCGCAGGATCTGCAGAGCCTCTTCCAACCGGGAAACCGGCGCCTCGAAGTCGAGTCCGAACGGCTCGATGTTCTCTCGCTCGCCTGAACCGATGCCGAGGATGGGCCTGCGTTTCACCATGTGGGTGAGGGTGAGGAACGCCTGGGCAAGAAGCATGGGGTGCCGACGCACCGGCTCGGTGACGCCAACGGCCAGCCGTACGTTGCCCGCCCGCCTCGCCAGGTAGCCGAGCAAGGTCTGATAGTCGTAGTAGGCGTCTGGAGTGGTGCCCGGCTTTGCCATCCAGGAGAAGTCCTCGTCCCAAATGGCTTTCGGGAAGAAGCCGACAAAGTGATCGACCGTCCACAGGGTGTCGAACCACGGCGACCTGGCCAGGCGGAGTGCCATGGAGATCTGGCGCAACGGAGGCTGGGTGCCTCCCGAGAGCCCGACCGTCACCTCACTCATGCGAATCGAGCTGGAGGTAGGCACGGGCGAAGAGACTGCGGGTGGTGGGCTCGGGGAACGGCAAGCCCGCCACCGGGACTTCGGCAATCGGGATCCCCGCGGTGTGAGCAGAGCGAGCTGCTTCGACGGTCGACGCGATGGAGGCCCGCTGCTCCGAGACGTACGCCAGGTCGATGGTGTCGCCATGACCCGGCACCACAACCTCAGGACGGGTGGCGATCACCGAGTCGAGGGTTCCCGGCCAGTCGAGCGGGTATCCGTCGCCGAAGTACGGCGGAGCCGACTCCTCGACGAGGTCTCCGGCGAACAACACGGGTGCATCGGTGACGCCGACGACGATGTCGGCGTCGGTGTGCGCCAGACCGTGATAGGTCAACGTGAGGCCACGGTCTCCGAGGTCGATGAACGCGATGTCGTCGAACGTGTGGTGCGGTGGCACGACTTCGAGATCGTCGAGCTCGGCGTGGCGTTCGGGACGAAACCAATGCTTGACGGCGGCGACGTCATCGGGGCCTACCGCCTCGAGGACCTCACGGCACCGGGTGTGTCCCCAGATAGCCCCGTCAGGAAACGCTGCGTTCCCCCAGGCGTGATCCCAGTGCCAGTGGGTGTTGACGACCCACCGGACCGGCAGATCGCTGATGGCCCGCACGGCGTCCATGAGGTCCTGACCCGCTGTCGGAGTCTCCCGCGTGTCGATGACTGCGATGCCGTCTGAGCCGACCACGATGCCGCAGTTGAGATCGAGAGCTTCGTGACGACGTCGGAAGACCCCGGCGTACAACTCCTCCAGCTGAGGCATGACGCTCACTCTTCGTCGAGGCCGCGACGACGCACTTCTTCGAGGATGGCGGCGTCGTCGTAGGCGAGCAGGGCAGGGTCCCAAGGCCTGGCCACAATCGGATTGTCGGCCTCGAGGAGCTCGGCGACCTCGTCGCGCAGCGTCCGTGCCCAGGCCCGGCCCTCTGCCTCGAGATGCCGGGACAGCGTCCCGTCGGGATTGGCGGTGAACACGGCCGCCATCGAATGGGGGGTCCCTCGCGACCCCCGCTCCCCGTACACGAGGACGACCGAGCCGGACTCGACGTCCTGCACTCCACCATCAGCGATGAAGTCGCCTTCGAAGGCCCAGCCGTTGCTCTTGGACACGTCCACGAACGTGACGACCTTGGCCCAGTGGCGGCGCCGGGCGTCTCCCAGCATCGGGATTTCGACTGCGACGACGGGTCTAGACACGCCGACACGGTACCAACGGAAGGGTCCCCTAGCCTCCCCCTCGACCACCACTAAGGAGTTGCATGGACGTCGGCATGATCGGCCTGGGGAAGATGGGGGCCAACATGGCCCAACGCCTGGTCGAGGCGGGTCATCGCGTCGTCGGATTCGACCTCAGTGAAGATGCCGTTGCCGCGGCCGTCGCAAACGGCGCCGACGGGGCCACATCGCTCGAGGACGTCGCGGCCAAGCTCTCGGCGCCGCGAGTGGTGTGGATCATGGTCCCGGCCGGGCGACCCGTCGATGCCACCATCGAGGGCCTGCTTCCACATCTCGATGACGGCGACATCGTCATCGACGGTGGCAATTCGAACTACAAGGACACTGTCAGGCGAGGATCGGAGTGCCGGGAGGCAGGACAACACCTCGTCGATGTCGGGACGTCGGGCGGCATCTGGGGCCTCGCCGAGGGGTACTCGATGATGGTCGGTGGAGACCAGGACCCGGTGACGACCATCACTCCCCTCCTCGAAGCACTGGCACCGAGTCCAACAACGGGGTGGGGTCATGTGGGCCCGCCCGGGGCGGGACACTTCACCAAGATGGTGCACAACGGAGTCGAGTACGGGCTGATGCAGGCCTACGCGGAGGGCTTCGCCATCATGGAGGCCAAGGATGAGTTCGATCTCGACCTCCACCAGGTGGCAGAGATCTGGAGATACGGGTCGGTCGTCCGTTCCTGGCTGCTGGACCTCACTGCGACCGCTCTCGCCGAGAACGTGACGATGGAGGGGATCGCTCCGTTCGTGCCCGACTCAGGCGAGGGGCGCTGGACGGTGAAGGAGTCCATCGACCTCAACGTCGCAGCACCCGTCATCACGTTGTCGCTGATGCGGCGGATCGCATCCCGCGACGAGGTGGAGTATTCCGACCGTCTGGTGTCGGCGATGCGCAACCAGTTCGGGGGCCACGCAGTCAAGAAGGAGTAGGGGCCCCGGGCGTCCTACGGCGAGATCAGGACCTCGATCCAGCCCTCGTAGGAACTCACGACGTGCAGGTCCGGCTCCCATCCGTCGGGGCCGTTGTCAGGGTCCCAATAGGCGAGGGCGAGGAGTGCTGTATCCCCGACTGCGAATTGCAGATCGTCGGCGTCGCCGGTCTGGAGAGGGCGGCTGAACTCGAACACATAGGAGCCGAAAGCGTCGGCGGTGGGGTCGGTGTGGCTCCACGATCCGAGAAGCGAGTTCTCACCGGAGTCGGGCGCATCGTCATAGGCGTTCGATGCCACCAGGTCGTCGAGGGAGCAGTCCGGATCCAGACCACCGGTCTCTGCAGTGCCGCCGGCAGCCCCGCCAGCGGAGGTCCCTGACGGACATGCCAGCTTCCACTGCCAGATATCGGTGACTCCGAACGAAGCGTCACGATCGGTGTCACCGGCACCATGGGCGGGACCGGCTGTCGCATCGATCGCCCACGCAACCGAAGGCGCCCCCGACAACCGCGGGTCGTCAGCGTCCCAGTTGTAGTCGTCGTCGAGGCGCATCAGCACGTAGATGTGCGAGTCGTCGTGGGCGACCTTGACGTCGACCCAGGCAGGATCCAGCCCGTAGACGCCGTGGACCGAATCCATCTTGAGCCGGAGCCCCTCGATGGAGGCCCACTCGGCGTCGGAGCCATCGACCGTGATCGACGCCGGCGATGCCGTGAGGGTCCGGACGGGGATCGTGGTGGTCGTCGTAGAGGTTGTCGCCACGGTTGTGGTGGTGGTCTCCTCAGTGGCCTCTTCACCGCCACACGATCCCGCAACGAGACCAAGGACAACGACGAGGACAGCGGCACGTTTCACACCCTCACGCTAGGCCCAGACGCCGGCTAGTCCGTAGAGACTGAATGCCCATGTGGTCCGGCGTCGGCCAGGGCGGCACAGGAGCCGGTCACTAACGTGACCGCATGATTCAAAACGCCATCCGCGCAGCACGGCTCGACCTCGACTTCTACAACACCATCGAAAAGGACGAGCAGTTCACCGGCCAAGCCGGGCTCATCGTGGCTATCACGTCACTCATCACCGGCCTCGGCACCGCCTTCGCCGCCAAAGGCTTCATCTGGCCCTTCATCGTCGCCACGATCGGAGGCCTGGTCGCCTGGGTCGTGTGGTCGGTCCTGACCGCATGGATCGGCACGACCTTCTTCGAGGGCCAGACCGACGTGGGCGAGATGCTGCGGGTGCTCGGGTTCGCCCAGGCACCGCTGGTCCTGGCCATCATCCCCTGGTTCGGCATCGTCGTCGGCTCGATCTGGGCCCTCATCGCCTCAGTGGTCGCTGTTCGAGAAGGACAGGACTTCACGACGGGCAAAGCGATCGGGACCGTAGGAGTCGGATGGATCGCCTACCTGGTGATCAAGGGGATCTGGACGTTCATCTTCTGAGCAAAGCTCAGAAGATGGCTGCCGGCTACCAGCTACCAGCCGCCGGAGCCGGAAGCTGGTAACTGGGAACTGGGAACTGGCAGCCACCGGGCACAAAGGACTCGACGCGCAGCGT
>JABDMN010000235.1 GCA_013001485.1 Acidimicrobiia bacterium | reverse complement strand
CGAGCGTGGCCATCAGTCGGTCGAGACCCCGGGCACGAGCGGCGTGACCGCCTCGGGACCGTTTGCGATGTACTGAAGAATCTGACGAGCCACCGGCGCAGCGATGCGGCCACCGGATCCGCCACGCTCGATGACCACCGTCACCACGTACTCGGGATCATCCATGGGATAGGCACCCACGAACCAGGCGGTGTCCACTTCCTTGGCCGGATCGCTCGACTTGATGATCTCGGCTGTCCCGGTCTTACCCCCGACGTTGCCCACGTTCTCGCCAAATTCCACGAACGCGGTGCGGGCCGTCCCCGCACCCGAGTTCACGACGAGGCGCATGTCGGCGCGGAGGGCGGCCACCGTTCGAGGGTCGAGATCGACAGAATTGAGCGGCTCAGGGAAGGTCTCCTTGACGACGTCCCCGTTCGCATCGATGACCGCATCAACGATGCGCGGGCGCCACACCGTGCCGCCGTTGAGCATCGCCGCATACGCATTCGCCAGCTGCAGCGGAGTCACGGCAACCTCGCCCTGACCGATCACCATGTTGAGAAGATCTCCACCCGACCAAGGCCCCTCGGCCCTGACCCGTCCCGTGGCCGCCTCCTGCTGAGCCGTGAACCATTCCCTGTCGCCGATCAGGCCTCGAAACTCGTTCGGCAGGTCGACACCCGTACTGGTGCCAAAACCGAAGCTGCGAGACCACTGCTGGAGGAGGTCCTCGTCGAACGAGTCGCCGCGGGTACCCGACGTCTGCCAGACATGCAGCGCCAGCTCCCAGAAGTAGAGGTCGCACGACTGGTGAAGTGCGTCGTGGACGTCGATTCGACCATGACCCTCTTCCTTCCAGTCGGTGTAGAACTGCGGGCTCCCCTCCCGATTGAAGAACTCGAGTCGGCCGTCGCAGTCGTAGTGGTCTTCGCCAGTGGTGAGGTACGCAACGGACTCGTCGGTAGTGAGCCCGACGTTGCGGGGGAACACGTCCTCCTCGAGCGCCATGACGTACGCAACGGACTTGAACGTCGACGCCGGTGCGTATCTGCCCTGGATGGCGAAGTTCGTGAGCACCGACCCTGAGCTGAGCGCAGCCCACTCCTCCTCGGACAGCCCGTCGACGAAGATCGTCGGGTCGTAGCCAGGAACCGACGCCATCGACACGATCGACCCGTTCTTGATGTCCTGGACCACGGCAACCGCACGCACCGGGCATGTCGCGGCGTCGGGGCCGGGAACGCAATTCCGACCGAGGGGCGAATCGGCACGGGCGAACAGAAGCCCCTCATCGAGGGCACCTTCGACGAATGCCTGAAGCTGACTGTCGATCGTCAGCTGGATGGTCCCGCCGGGAATCGGCTCTTCCTCACCGAGCAATCCGGTCACATAACGCTTGGCGTCCACCTGGTATTTGATCGTGCCCGGTATCCCGCGTAGATCGTCGTCGTATTCGAGCTCGATGCCGTTGCGCCCGATCCTGTCGACTGCCTGGACGCCCTCTCGCTGCAGGTCGTCGGCGGTGGGAAGTCCGATGTAGCCGATGACCTGCGCTGCCACCTCGCCCAGCGGATATGTCCGCACCGGGATCGACTCGACGATGACACCCGGGAAGTCAGTGCGGTGCTCCACGAGAAAGACGGCCTCGTCCTCTGTGAGGTCCTGCTTGAGAGAGAAACGGGCGCCGGATCCCTCCTCGGTGAAGCGATCCGTCAGCTCCTGGCTGGGTACGCCGAGGAACGCCGACAGGTTCTGGGTGAGGGTTTCCTCCTCCTCGAGAGTGACGAGCTGTCGATCGACTACGAGAGTCAGCGACGGACGAGTCCCGGCGAGGACCACTCCATCGCGGTCGACGATGTCGCCTCGCGGTGCCTGGGTGCGGTCGATGTCGATCTGCTGGCGGGCGGCCTGTTCCCGATACCCGTCGACGTCGGTGAGCTGCAACGTCCACAAACGCAGGCCCAGCACGACGAACAGCGCTGAGAAGACAATGCCAAGCGCCGCAAGACGAACTCCCGAGCTCACAACGCCCACCCGGGTTCGCCAGGTTGTCGCATCAGCCGGGTCGCCAGCGGCAAGACGGCTCCTGCCAGAACCAGGTTGTAGACGGCCGGGAGGATGATCTTGGGAACCAGCGCCTGGTCCTGAAGCGTGTCCTGGGCGAAGAGGGTGGCAAGCACGACGAACAACACCATGCCACCGATCGTGGCCAATGCCACACCGCCGGCGATGAGGGGGAGCCCTTCGAACCGGTCGCGCGTCGCAACCGTCACGTACGCGACGACTGTGAGCACCAGCGCCCACAGCCCGAGGGGTTGGCCACCGAGCAGGTCCTGAAGGAGGCCCCCGGTGAACCCGACCAGCAAGGCAGGCTCGTCATCGAGGTAGCGGGCGACTGCGATGACGGTCAGCATCACAAGGGCAGGAGAGGCCCCAAAGGGCTGAATCCGGCCAGGACCAAAGAGGTTGGCCTGGAGGATCACGGCGATGACCACGAGGCCCAGCGAGATGCCAACACGGCGTCCCATCACAGATCATCCTCCGGGATGCCTTCAGGCGGAGTCTCCCCGACCAGATCACCCTCGGTGATGGTCAGCGGGTCCCACCCGATGAGCACGTTCACGAAGCGCAGACGGGAGAATTCGGTGGCGGGCTCTGCGTCGGCGACCAGGCCGAAGTCGACTCCCGACTCGGCATCCTCGGTCACCGAACCCACGACGATGTCTGGCGGGAACGACGACCCAGTCGTCACCAGTCGGTCCCCTACGAAGACGGGCAGGCGTTCGCCCGGCATCCGCAGCTTCAACGGGCCGGTCCCCTGGCCGTCGACCCAACCGGTCTCACCGGTTCGCTCGACGCGGACGGCTACCGAGATGGTCGGGTCGGCGATGAGGGCGATTCGGGCGCTGTCGGAATCGACCAGCAC
>JABDMN010000185.1 GCA_013001485.1 Acidimicrobiia bacterium | reverse complement strand
TCACGGGGCTCGCCGGACACGACAACGATCGACGCCCGCAGTCGAAGACCTCGATCGATCAGGCGATGGTGGACGGCTCCAGTAGCAAGGATGATCGGGATCGGTGCCATCTCGGCGTCCACCTCCCGATCGGAGAGCACGATCAGGTTGGCTCCCCCAGCCACGGCTTCCTCGGCAGCGTCACACAACGATTCGATGGCAGGTTCGAGGGCCTGCTCCCCGTCGGCGGCCGCGAATGTGGTCTGCAGCCAAACGGCTGTGAACCCGTCGGCCGATGTCAAGTGCTGTACCTCGGCATCGGACAGCACCGGTGAGGACAGCTCCACGAGGTGCGCCTGCTCGGGAGTCTCGTCCACGATCGATCCCCGGGCTCCGAGATAGGTGCGCAGCGACATCACGAGCCACTCGCGGATCGGGTCCATCGGTGGGTTGGTCACCTGGGCGAACGCTTGATGGAAGAAGCGAGGCAGTCGCTGCGGTGTGTCGGCGAGCACAGCGAGCCCGGTGTCGTGTCCCATCGAGAGAATCGGCTCGGACCCCTCAGCCATCTGCTGCAGGAGGAGCCGCCGCTCCTCGGCGGTGTAGCCAAAGACGCGGGCTAGGGCATCGGGGTCGTACCGGTCGTCCTGCAAGTCGTCGAAGGCGTGGCGAACGTAGAGAGTCTTGGTGCTGATCCAGTCGCCGTATGGCTTGCGCGCAGCGAGCGCAGCCTTGACCTCGTCGGAGTGGCGCACCACGCCGGTCGCGAGGTCGACGGCAATGACCTCCCCTGGGCCCAGTTGGCCCGTGGCGACGGCGTCGATCTCAAATGACGGAATCAGACCCGCTTCGGAGGCGACGAGCACGAACTCCGGAGTCTCGGTCCAGCGCGCCGGACGCAAGCCATTCCTGTCGAGTCCTGCGATCACCTGGGTGCCATCAGACGCGGCAATGGCCGCCGGGCCATCCCACGGTTCGCTGAGAAAGGCGTGGTACTCGTAGAACGACTCCAGTGCAGGATCGAGGTCGGTCACGTTCTCCCACGCCGCGGGAATGAGCATCTCCTTGACGTGAGTCAACGATCGACCGGAGCGGAGCAGCACCTCAAAGGCGTCGTCGAGCGAGGCGCTGTCGCTGCCTGCCTGGGAAACCAGCGGTCGCAGGTCGGCGCTGCGGTCGCCCCACACCGTCTCGCCGATATCGGCACCCCGAGCCGCCATCCAGGAGCGATTGGCGGCAACCGTGTTGATCTCCCCGTTGTGGGCAAGAACATTGAACGGCTGCGCGGCCTCCCACGATGGCTGGGTGTTGGTGGAGTAGCGCTGATGGAAGATCACAAAGTCGGACTCGAACATCGGGTCGATGAGGTCCCAGTAGAAGGCCTCCACGGTCGACGCCGTGAACAGGCCCTTGTAGACCACCGTTCGTGCCGAAGCGGACGGGAGGGCGAAGCCGTTCAGTCCCGCCGACCGAGCGGCACGCTCGGCCGTCTTCCGCGCCAGGAACAAAGACCGCTCGAAGCGGGGAACGTCGTCATACGGGGCCGTAACGATTGCCTGCTCGATGGCCGGCATCGACGCTCTAGCCGCCTCGCCGAGAACGTTGGCGCCCACGGGGACCTTGCGCCAGCTGACCAGATCGAGACCCTCTGCCATCAGCGAGTCGTCGACGATCTTGCGAGCGTTGTCGCGGTCGTCGGGCGGCAGGAACGCCATGACCAGTCCGAGGCGGTTCCGAGGAGGCGGATCGATGCCTTTGCCTATGAGCACCCGCTCCAGGATCCGATACGGGACCCGGGTCATCACGCCGGCACCGTCACCGGTGCCGTCAGCAGCCTTCGCTCCGCGGTGGTCGAGCCCATGAAGGCAGGTGACTCCCATCCTCACCACGCGGTGAGTGGACCGACCGTTGCGGTCGGCGATGAACCCGACTCCACACGCATCGTGGTGGTCGTCCGGGTGATAGAGCGGATAGGACGCCGTCATACAACCCCTCGGCGGCGAACGGCCCGCAGCCAGGAAGCGGGCAGTCCGCGGAGTGTAAAGGAAGGCCCCACGGCACCGAAAAGCGCCGGCCCGCGCCTGCTGCGAATAGGCTCGCGATCGCCATGCCAGTGATCATCGTCGGAGCCGACACCACCTACGGAGCAGGTCTCGTGGAAGCGCTCTGCGCCGCCGGCACCGAGGTGAGGGCATTCGTCACCGACCCCGACACCGCAGGCGCACTGCGCCGGCTGGGCGCCAAAGTCGCCATTGGCGACCTCACCGATGCATCCCACGTTGGCGGTGCGGCCCTCAACGCATTCTCCGCAGTCCTCATGACCGAGGCGGCGACGGATGACCGCGAACGATCGTTCGCCGACACCTTCGATGCGGTGCTCGCTTCGTGGGCCGAGGCCGTGAGCGAAGCGAAGATCACCCGCGTCATCCTCGTCACATCCTCCGGAACCGATCCGGGGCCGCTGCTGGGAGCGACGCCCGAGTTCGTTGCGGTGGAACCGGGGGAGGCCGCGATCGCCAGCGTCGTTGCCGCCAACGAGGCCGCCGAGGTCTAACTCAGAAGATTTCGGGACAGAAGGGCGACACGCCCCAGCCAAATGCGAGATCGGCGAGCTCGATCGCCTCCTGGTCCCCCGTGATCAACCCGGCGTTCGCCAGCTCGTGGACGGGTATGCCACCGAGGTAGATCGATCCGAGGGTCTCCATGCTGAGCGTCAGCTGAGGAGCCTCGTCGGTGCGGGTGCAGCTCGCAGCGCCAGAGTCGTCGATGTCGAGGCGATACGCACCCGAGGTGGCCGGGCGGAACTGGTCGGTGACATCGATCACGATCGAACCGGGAACCCGGTACTTGCGGCCAGCCAGGGCCTGTTCCACATCGAGGATCCGCACCCAGAGACCGTCGCTGCGGCGCTGCATCAGGCGCCGATGCTCCGCCAGAGCCCAGGGCACCTCGAGATCCGCCGGCTGGTTCCAGCACTTCACCTTGACGGCCAGGTCGATATCGAGCAGGAACCGCCACAACGCCAACCGGGATGAAGCATCGACGCCTTGGATCTCGCCCAGCCGGACCTCGTTGTTGGGGAACGGCCCCCAGTCGAGCTTCACCCGGTAGCGCGCAAACCCACGAGGTACGCCGTCTGTTTCGTGGATGGCGTACTTCCAACCGGTGGCTCCACCGCGGTCCTCCTCGTCGTCTCGGAACCAGCGGTTCTCCCACCATGACTCCGATCGTGCGTACGTCCCCGGACGCTCTCGCCACACCTGCTCGTAGACCGGGGGCAGGAGACCTTTGGCTTCGTCTGCGTCGACCAGACGAACCCGGCCCGAAATCTCCACCTCTGGCCGAAAGGCTCCACGATCGGACTCGATCGAGACATCGTTCATGTAGACAGCCATGCCGTAGCCGAAGCGTCCGTAAATCGAGCTCTCGGACGCCCAGAGGGCGGCCAGCGGCTCGCCGCGGTCAGCGGCGTCGACAAGGTGCTTGTCCATCATGGAGGTCAGGAGGCCCTGGCGGCGATGGGTCGGCCTGACGGTGACAATCGTGGTGCCGGCGGTGCCAAGCGTTCCACCGGGGACCGCCATGTCGAACGAGAAGGCTCCGAAGGTTCCAACGATGTCGTCGCCGTCGTAGGCGGCGAGAAACCGGTCGAGCTCGAACGCTTTGCGGAACCGCTCGACGCGTTCCTCATCGTTCTTGGCGTCGTCGCTGAAGCCCTCGATGATCGCCCGCCGGAACGCAGGGATCTCGCTGTCGGTCGGGACACGGATCTCGAAACTCATACGGCGAGGCTACCCATCACTAGCTGGCGACAGGTGGGTAGGGTCGGCGATCCACGCCGAAGAGGAGTCACACAGTGTCGAACAAGGTCCGCATCGCCCTCCAGATCCAGCCCCAGCACGCTGACTACGACACCATCCGCAGAACGGTTGCCAAGGCCGAAGAAATGGGCGTCGACATTGCCTACAACTGGGACCACTTCTATCCGCTGTTTGGTGGCGACCCCGACCCCAACGCCGGGAAGCACTTCGAGTGCTGGACGATGCTGGCGGCGTGGGCCGAGGCAACCGAGAGCATCGAGATCGGCCCGCTGGTCACGTGCAACTCGTATCGAAATCCCGAGCTACTTGCTGACATGGCGCGCACGGTCGACCACATCTCGGGAGGCCGACTCATCTTCGGCATCGGCTCGGGCTGGTTCGAGAAGGACTACACCGAATACGGCTACGACTTCGGCACGGCACCGTCACGGTTGCGCGACCTCGATGCCGCCATGCCGCGGATCATGGACCGTTGGGACAAGCTCGATCCGCCCGCGACCCGCAAGATTCCCGTCCTCATCGGAGGCGGCGGACCCAAGGTCACGCTGCGCATCACCGCCCAGCACGCCGACGTCTGGCACTACTTCGGGACCCCCGAGGAGATGGCGGCAAAGAGCGCAATCCTCGACGACCACTGCGCCACCCACGGTCGAGACCCCAGCGAGATCGAGCGGTCGGTGGGACTCCAGCAGCACCGGTTCGCCAAGGATCTCGAGGAGAACGCCGATGCCTACTACGACGTAGGGATCCGGCAGTTCACGATCGGTCTGTCGGGCCCGAACTACCCGCTCGAGGGCGTTGCCGAGTGGCTGGCCTGGAGAGACTCGAAGAACGCCGGTTGAGTTTCAGCGCACCGGGACGATCTTGGCGAACAGTCCCTCGTGAGTGACGATGTACATCTCACCGTCGTTGTCGACACCGAACGCGTTGATCGAGCCGTTCCCCGAGATCGATGACCAGTTGTCGAGGGCGGCGAGCTCGCCGTCTTCGTACGTGATGCTGCGCACCCACCCGGCACACCAATCGGCGAAGAAGTACTGACCGTGCAGCTCGGGAATCGCCTTGCCCCGGTAGACGACTCCGCCGGTGATCGAGCAGTTCCCGTCGGCGTGTGAGTACTGGTAGATCGGCAGCTCGAGGCCGGTCTTGTCACAGTCGCTGGGGCTGAAGCAGTCGTTGCCCTCCATGGTTGCCCAACCGAAGTTGGCTCCCCCGTCGGCAAGGCTCATCACGTTGACCTCTTCGGAGCCGGCCTGCCCGACATCGGCGACATAGAGCAGATTCGTGACCGGGTCGATGTCGATGCGCCACGGGTTTCGCAACCCGATGGCGAACACGGCGGGCTCTCCGCCACCGCCAACGAACGGGTTGTCGGGCGGGATGGCGAACGTACCGGGCTCGTCGGTGTCGACATCGATGCGGAGGATCGCCCCGAAGTAGTCATCAGTGCTCTGGCCCGTCGTCCTACCCGCAGCACCATCGCCGCTCGAGATGTAGAGGTATCCGTCCGGACCGAAGACGAGACCGCCGGCATAGTGGCGAATGTCTGTCGAGCCCGTGGGCTGGGCGCGGTCGTAGAGCGCCCAAGCCGCCTCCCGGTCTGCCTTGTCGGGGTCATCAGCCGACACCCAGTATTCGGCGAGCTGCCGCTTGGCGTCCCTGTCGTTGTGATAGACGAAGAATCGGCCGTTCTCGGCGTAGTCGGGATGGAAAGCGAGACCGAGCAGACCCTGCTCGATGCCGTTGGATCGCACCCGATCCTGGATGTCGAGGAAGCTCTCGTCGAGGAAGCCACCGCTCTCGGTGTCCCAGATGCGGATCAGACCGCCGCGGAAGCCGATGAAGAGGCGCGGGTCGTCGGGGGGCGAAGCGATGACCGTTGGCTGGGAGAGACCGGTCGCGAGCACCTCGAGCTCGATCGAACGCAGCGGCTCGAGTGGCTCGGTGGTGGTCGTGGTCGAAGCGGCGGTCGTGGATGACGCACCGGGTTCAGTCGAGCCGGTTGCGCCGTCCGTCGTGGTGGTGACCGAAGTTGTGGTTGTCGACTCTCCGTCCGGGGAGGCGTCATCGCCCCCACAAGCGGCAGCGACAAGACCGAGGACCAGAACGAGAATGCCAATACGTAAGCGGGCCATGTCGCCAGTCAAGCAAGCCCGACGGCGTAGGACGACTCAATCACCGCAAATCGCCGAGTACGCCGGCGATCTCTTCTGCAGACGATGCGATGACGTTGAGCGCAGCCGTCGTGACGCCGGCGTCGGCGAACTCGGTGAGCCGTTGCTGCACCCGCTCGAGCGGTCCCACCAGCGACACCGCGTCTACGACGTCGTCGGTCATCGCCGCAGCAACGGCATCGCGGTCCCGGGTGGCGAACCCACTCAGGATCGCCTCGGCTTCTTTCGGAAACCCGCACCAGGCAAGGAAGCGGTTGTAGACCGGTTGAGCGAAGTAGGGCCCAAACGTGTGTCGGATCACGGCACGAGCAGCGTCGATGTCGTCGTCGACCACCAGGTGGAAACGCGCCATCACATCGAAGTCCTCCGGGATCCCGCCCCGAAGCTCTGCGCCCCGGGCGATCTCGGCAAGCTGACGGGGAACCGCAGCGGGAGGCATCAGGTTGAGACAGACCCCGTCGGCGATCTCGCCGGCGAGAGCCAGCATGCGCGGCCCGAGTGCGCCTACGTACAGCGGCACGGGCCCGAGCGGCGGCGATCCCAATCGGAAGCGCCGCATCGAGGCGCTGGCACCCAGGTACTCGGGGTCTCCCTCCAGCGACGCTCGGGTTCCGAGCACCGCGTCGCGGACCTGTCCGAGCGGCGAGGCGAAGATCTTGCCGTGCCACTGCTCGACGATCACCTCCGACGACGAGCCGATCCCGTAGGCAAATGTGCGCCCATCGAGAAGTTGGCTCACCGTGCCGATCCCCATGGCGTTGAGGGCCGGGGTCCGGGTGGCTGCCGCAACGACGGCGACACCGATGTCCATGCGCTTGGTTGCCGTCGCGACGGCGCCGGCGAGCGAGAACGCCTCAGGCCCGGCGACCTCCGACAACCAGGCCCACTCGTACCCCATGTCCTCGGCACGGCGGCACACCTCGACGAGGTGGCCGGCTCCCACCGGGATCGTTGGGCTGACGGCAAGCCTCACAGCGAGCCTCGTCGGTAGCCATCGAGGTATGCAGGCAGGGGAACCTCACGAGTTGTATCGGGATCTGGAACCGGCTCGCCATACGTCGCCTGAACCGGAATCACACCGGCCCAGACATCGAGCTCGTAGTCGTCGGCGTCGTCGTGCGGTCCCCCGGTCCGAGCTTTGGCGGACGCCTCGTCGATTGAGACTGCGACAACCATCGTCTGGCGGTCCTCGACCGGGCTGGGCTGACGTGCATCCTCCCAACGACCCCGGGCGATGTGGTCGACGATCGCAGCGAAGGCGCGGTCCTTTTCGGCAGGGTCGTCGACGAGTCGAGCGGTCCCGAACAAGACCACCGAGCGGTAGTTCATCGAGTGATGGAAGTGGGAGCGAGCCATGACCAACCCGTCAACGATTGTGGCGTTCACACAGACGTTCGCTCCGTCACCAATGGTTCGCAGCATCCGGCTCGCCACCGAACCGTGCAGGTACAGCGTGTCACCGACAAGGGCATGGATCGTGGGGATCACAACCGGTCGTCCGGCGTCATCGGCGAAGCCAACGTGGCAGATGAGCGCTTCTCGGAGGATGGCGTCGATCACCTCCCGGTCGTGAGACCCACGTTCGGGCAGGCGGCGGAGGTTGGTTCTCTCGGTCATGGCGACCGAGGCTACCTACGTTCCTCGATCCGGTAGGTCCTGGTCATCCACACCCCGGCAGCCATCGCCACACCGGAAGCCAGAAGGATCACAACTCCAAGGAACCTCCCGCCGGCACCTGACCCGAGATCGCCGATGACGTGGAGCAGCCCGATTGCGGCAGCAAATACTGCAGCGATGGTGAGCAGCGTTCCTCCGATGTAGAACACGAACATGGCAACGGCGTCCTGAGTCTTGGCCCGAGACTTCATCAACCGGGTCCACCGGTTGGGCTCACGAAACGTCATCGAGGAACGTCTCATGAACCGTCACCCACACCAGCCCATTGGGGGCCGTCTCGTCGGGCTCGAATACCGCGGTGGACAGCCTCCGGGTGCTGTGGTCATCCGACTCGTGAGTCTCGATGTAGCGGGCGACGACCAAACCCGGCGTAGCCGCAAGCAGTTGGTGGTCGGAGGTGCCGATCCGCAAGCTCGACGACCGGCCACGGCCCTCCCGGACCGCAGCGATCGTCTCGGCCCGATCCATCGTGGTGCCACGAGGGCCCACGATGCTGAACGTCGGAGCCAGGGCGATCTCCATGCGCTCGAACGACTGTGCCAAGCCTCGAAACCACGCCTCGAAGAACTCATGCAGCTCGTCGATCTCACGTGCCCAATCCATGTGCCCGACTGTAGACAGGAGTCAGATCGCCCAACCGGCTGCCAGCTGCCAGCTACCGGTCGTCGGACGCAGGCTTTGCCACACCCTGGATCATGCCGCCACCGCTCGACCGCCACATGTCACTGATCGTGTAGCCCGCAGCCGTGATGACGGCCTCAGTGTCCTGACCGAGCCTGCATCCGCCTGCGAATCGAGACCAGACCGGCGCTACGCGGTGTTGCCATCGCGCCCTGGCCGGTGAGGGAGATCGAACGTGCTCGAGGAAGTGGACGTCACCTCGCACCACCCGAGCAATCTCTGCCAGGGCCTTGCCGGGCTCCGGGATGGTGCACAGTGCCAGGCTGACGACGGCGTGGTCGAACAC
>JABDMN010000171.1 GCA_013001485.1 Acidimicrobiia bacterium | reverse complement strand
ACTTCAGCCTGCTGGACGCGGATGCGGACGAAATCGACGCGGACGGCAACGGGCTGGTGGATACGCAGGTCATCACCAACGCGCCCGAGATCACCTACGCGCTCAATCTCAATGTCAACACCCCAGCCTGGGGCGGCCTGATCTCCGGCAGTCTCGGCTACAGCTACCGGGACGACTCGACGCTGACCAACGAGGGCAACGGCGTCTCTCCGATCGTGCAGCCGTCGTTCGATCTGATCAACGCCTGGGTGAGCTGGCTGTCGGCCGATGGCACCTGGCGCTTCACGATCAACGGCAGAAACCTCACCGACGAGGAGTACCTGACCAACGGTTACAACATTCCCGCGCTGGGAGTGCTCACCGGATCGTTCGGCGACCCGAAGAGCGTGACGGCGTCGATTGGTTACCGGTTCTTCTAGGTCGCGTGTCCGATAGGAGAATGGAGAGACGCAGGGAGGCGCAGGGAGCAAATCGATGACTCGAGGGCGGCTGAACGGGCGACCGGGATGCCGCCCTCGTAACGTCTAGACATGAGATGAAGCGAGGGCCGGCGATCGAACGGTCCAACAGGGCGCTCAACTGAAGCGCAGGGGAGGAGTCGAATGATCGAAACGGGGTTGAAGGGCAAAGTCGCGATCGTGACCGGGGGCGCTGCGGGCATCGGGCGCGCAACGGCGCGAGGTTTCGCGTCCGAGGGTTGCCGGGTAGCGGTCTGGGATGTCGGCGGCAGCGATACAGAAGCTCTTGCCAGCGAGCTGGAGGAGCTCGGTGGAGAAGGCCGTTACCAGCAGGTAGACGTCAGCGACGCGAGCGCGGTGACGGCAGCCGCGGACGAAGTCGCAGAGCTCTGGGGCGGCGTCGACGTTCTGGTCAACAACGCCGGCATCCTGCGCGACGCGCAGCTCGTCAAGTGGAAGAACGGCGAAGTCGTCGGCATGATGAGCGACGAAGAGTTCGAGGCGGTCATTGCCGTCAATCTGCGCGGCGTCTTTCACGGCGCGAGGGCGGTGGTACCACACATGATCCGGGGTGGCGGCGGAGCCATCCTGAATGCCTCCTCGGTGGTCGGACTCTATGGCAACTTCGGCCAGACAAACTATGCTGCGACCAAGGCGGGCGTCATCAATTTCGCTCGGACCTGGGCGCGTGAGCTGGGTCGATACAACATCAGGGTCAACGCTGTGGCACCCGGCTTCATTGCCACTGAGATCTTGAATAGCATGCCGGAAAAGATCCTCGAGGCGATGGTCAAGCGGACGCCGATCGGCCGCATGGGTAAGCCCGAGGACATCGCCAACGCCTACGTCTGGCTGGCGTCGGACGCCGCCGCCTTTGTGACAGGCACCTGTCTATCGGTCGATGGCGGGCTGGTCGTCGGCACGTGACGGGAAGGTCATGAGTCGCTGCGGTCAGATTGTCGCTACGGGCAGTTTTCTTCCGGAGACCGAGGTCTCGAACGACGCGCTGCGCGCACGCTTCGCCGACACGCTGCCTGATTTTGTCGACGAGATGGAGGCGTCCACCGGCATCAAACGGCGCTGGTACTCCCCGGATGACTGGGCGACGTCCGATCTGGCGCTGCCGGCGGCGCGCCAGGCGCTCGAGCGAGCCGGTCGGCGGCCGGAGGACGTCGATCTTCTGCTGGTCGGCACCGATTCACCGGACTACACGACGCCGGCAACGTCGGTGGTGCTCCAGCACAAGCTCGGGGCAGTCAATGCCGGGACTTTCGACATCGGCTGTGCCTGCGCCTCGTTCCCCACAGGGCTGGCGACCGCCGCGGGTTGGCTGGCGACGAACCGAGGCTTGGGCACGGTTCTCATGGTGGGTGTCTACATGATGCGGAAGCTCGCCGATCCGAACGATCCGACGATCTTCTTCTACGGCGACGGCGCGGGGGCGGCCGTGCTGGAGGCCGGCGAGGAAGAGGGCTTCGTTGCCGCTTCCACCAGAGCCGACGGCTCGTATCACGGACACTGGGGCATCTATTCGGGTGGCACCTTCGAGCCGGCAACGATCGAGAGCTTGGAAGCGGGTCGAACCAAGGTCAGGCTCGTCGAACGGTACCCGCCCGAGGTCAACCACGAGGGCTGGCCGCTCATCGTGCGCGGGCTCGCCGAGCGCGGCGGATTCGAGGTGAGCGAGATCGACCTGGCACTGTTTACGCAAGTCAGAAAGCCGTCCATCGAGCTCGTGATGCGCGAGCTCGACCTGCCGCTCGAGAGGACGCACACGATCATGGAGGACTGCGGCTACACCGGCTCGGCTTGTACGGCGATGGCGCTGCACGACGCCGCCGAGCACGGCAAGGCTCGGCCAGGGGATCTCGTGGTGATCGTTGGTTCCGGCGTCGGCTACAACCAGGCCGGCTGCGCGTTTCGAATACAACACACGTTAGGGAGAAGTTGATGTCACTCAGCGATAGCCGATCGTCCGCCCGCCAGGCTGGCTCAGTCGTTACCTGGGTTGTCGGAATCCTGCTGATCGTCGTGATGATCGGCCTTGCCGGGTTCTGGTACGTGCGCGAGAACCCGCTGGCTCTGTACGAGAAGACAACTCGGGCCGAGCTCGAGAAGGCGGGTTTCGTATCCTTCACCTTCGACTCGAGCGTTGGCCGCCTGACCTTCTGGGAAGCGGGCACCGGACCCGATTTGATTCTGCTGCAC
>JABDMN010000152.1 GCA_013001485.1 Acidimicrobiia bacterium | reverse complement strand
GTCATCGACTGGGAGAGGTTGGCCTCGGGAGAGTGAGCGGCCAAGAACTGCTGCAGCGGCTGTCTACCGGCCCGCAGGGTGGGAGCCACCCGGCGTCCGTAGAGACCCACGACCTGGTCGTAGGCACTCAGAGCGGCGCCCAGGGGTGGCTCTGAGCCGCGCTCGAAAGCGGCCAGCTGAGCGTCGACGGCGGGAACGATCTCGTCGGTGAAGAAGCGGGTGATTGCGCCTGCACTGTCGGGGAGCTCGGCTCCGGGGGCCGGGGTGGCACTGGGGGCGGTGTAGAGGTAGCCACCCACGACCCGCATCTCGAATCCCGCGCCTATGGCTCCGACTCGGTCGACCAAACCGGCCTGGGCCGGGGACAGGGGATCGGGGTTGTGAGTGACGTCCCAGCTCCACTCGCGGTCGTCGCCGTGCGAGAACTGGAAGAGCTCGATAGGTGCCGGCCGCATTTCTTCGCCGTGAACGATGGGACGAGCCTGAGCTAGCCAGACCTGATTCGAGCGATCGATGACCCACTCGACGTCGGCACCTTGCTCGGCCCCGATCGCTCGTTCGGCAGCGAGTGCGTGGTCGACTAGCTGTTGCCACGCTGCTGGGGGCAGCGGGACGGGGGCGCCGCTGCCGTCCCTGGCTCGCTCACCCGCCCACGGGCCGTCGTCGCTGTGCTCGATATCGACGACCAGCGTGGGGGCGTCCGGGCGCGAGGGCGGTCGGGTGTAGAGGACACCGGTCGCCAACACGTCGGTGACCTGTTCCTGGATCACCACCGACATCGCTACCGCCTCAGGGTCGATGTTGCGCAACAGGCAATAGCTGCGCACCGCAACGCCTCGGGCCGAGGTCGCCACTGCCTCGACGGCTTCGGCGACGGCGTCGGGGGCGACTTCGAGAATCGACGCGAACAGCCCGGGCGCTGCGCCCGAGCTCAGGTCCTCTATCGATGCCGACGAGCGGACCGCGAGCGGAGCTCGGAGCCGGGCACACGCGTCCTCGAGCTCGCTGCGCCAGTTGCCTGTCGCCAGCGCGGCGGCTGGCACGACCACGCCCGCCGGGCACGGCAGGCCGGCGGCACGGAGCTTGGCCAGGTTGCGCGCCTTGCCGCCGACCTGGGCGTCGTCCGCCGCCACACGGTCGAGATCCAGTACCGACCTCATCCCCTCGATGATACAACCCGCCCGTGTTGACGGCCCGACGGTGGCGACAAAACCGGGGACTTCCGGCGGATCCGCAGTGCTGAGACGACTGTTCGGAAACCCCGGGGCCGGTGCCGTGCGCAAGTGCCTCGAGCAGCGCGCCCCGGGTGGCCCGGTCGCCGTGGTCGGAGATCCGGCGCTGGCCTCGACCCTGGCCAACGCTGGCCTGGCCATCATCAGCCTCGATCATCGTCGACGTCGACTGCGGCGAGCTCCCAATGCGGTCCTGACCGAGATTGGCTCGGTGCCGCTCACCGGGATTGCTGCGCTGGTTGCAGCCCATCCCGGTGACGCCGTCCACATCGAGCGCATGACCCACGCGGTCGCTACAGGTGGCCTGGTGGTCTTGCTCGGCGGTGAGCCGCGAGTGAGCGCCAACCTGGCGCTGGCCGGCGGTCTAAAGGACGTCGAGCAGGCTGGCGGTCTCACCATTGGCAAGATCCTCCGATTTGCCAGTTAAGGGGCTCGCCTTATATCCACCCGAGCTGAAACCGCCGGCAACTGAAACGGCCGCGGCAACTCGCGACGGCTGGTGCTCACGATCGGTTGCGCTCCAAGCCAGGGCGGTTGTTGGCGCAACGCGTTTGCTGGCCACTCAAGACGTCGGTCGCTGGGCTGGCCGGCTAATTGCTCTCCGTGACGCCGATGTTTGCGCCGGAGAAATCAAAACGACGAATTGCGGGCTTCCTGTCGGTTGCCCTGGCCACCCTGTCGGGCTGTGGAGGCGACCATCGCGCCGGTGCCATCGATGACTTCGTCTACGGTATCGACCCGTTCGCAACCTCGGAGCCGGCGGTCGACGCCGGAGAGCGTTCGGCTGCTGAGCCCGACGGCGATTTCTCTTGCACCACTACCAACTACTCGGAGACCCGTCAGTACGACCGCATCGTCGCCTACGCGGCCAACTCCGACTCGCTGTGGCCGGGCGCGATCCTGCACGGCAATTCGGTCTACGACGGGCTCTTCGCCCAGGCGTCGTTCGACCGTGAGCCGCTGTCGATCTCGATTTCGCTGGAGAGTCTCGACGGCTTGGGCTCGAGGTTGTTGGCCACTCCGAAGCTATCGACGTTTCGCGACGCTATGGGTGACATTCTCGACTCCGAGGTCGACGGAGCGACCGCCGCCAACATCTACGCCGAGATCGAGCAAGTTCATTCGGAACGGCAGCTAGAGCTCGCCCTCGGTGCCAGCGTCAAATGGCTGGGAGGTGCGGCCAGCATTGCCGGCTCTTTCAACTTCAGCAATGAGAAGCGCAAGTCGCGCTACCTGGTCAAGTACATCCAGGCCTACTACACCGTCGATGTCGATCCACCTGGTCGCCCGTCGGACTGGTTCGCACCGTCGGTGACGGTGGCCGACCTGGCCGACCAGTTCGGGCCGGGCGATCCTCCGGTCTATGTAGCCTCTATCACCTACGGTCGGATGATTGCGTTCACCTTCGAGTCCGACTACTCGGCCGACGAGCTGGGGGCGGCCCTCGAGTTCGCCTACAAGGGTGGCGTAGAGGTGTCCGGGGAAGTCTCTGCGTCGTCGCGCGAGGTCCTCGACAAGTCGCGCATCACAGCACACGTGCTCGGCGGCTCGGGCGGCGAGGCCGCCAAGTCCATCGACAGTTTCGACGGGCTCATGGATTTCATCCGAACCGGCGGCAACTACTCGAAGGACTCCCCCGGTGCCCCGATTGCCTACAAGCTCAACTATCTGGCCAACAACGAGCCAGCCCGGCTGTCGTTCACCGACGACTACGAGGTCCGCGAGTGTGTGCGCGTGTCTCAGCGAATCAAGGTGTCTCTCGATTCGATCAAGGTCGTGCGCACCGGCGGCGATGGCCCCGAGCTAGAGGTCTTCGGCAAGATCATTGCGGCCGGCGAGGATGGCGTGACCCTCTTCGACCGCGGCGAGGAGCACGCAGTCGTCATCAGCCAGGG